>CAYVVX010000236.1:0-7294 GCA_964455315.1 uncultured Planctomycetales bacterium
TCGGCACCCGCGAAGTCGGCAACCTGGTCTGCACAGCGCTGGGGTGAGATGGATGCTATCATGGCGGGTGGAAGCCGAACGCCGGGACGGCGCTATGCCCCCCCAGAACGCCGGCCAGTGCACCGTGTCGTGGTTCAGGAACCGGTCCTGATCCGGGTGGCGCCGGCTTTGACTTCGCGAGGTTTGACTCCCGGTACGTCCAGCACCCCGCGGACGCCCTTCGGCAGCCGAACCTCCAGGTGCATCCTCTCGGAACCTTCCCGCTCCCAGTTCACCTCGATCTCGCCCCGCGGCGTCGGCGTGCGCACGGAGGCGAAGTCCAGGTCGAACATCCGCGGGGCGATCCGCACCCTGCGGAAGGCCGGCTCCAGCGGGCTCACCCCGCCGATCTGCTCGGAGAGGTGCCAGGTGGGCCCGGCTGACCAGGCATGGCAGGCGCTGCTGTTGCCGTACAGCTCCGGGCCGTGGTTCCAGGACTCGTACCAGGTGGTGGCGCCCTGCTCCAGCATCCGCCCCCACAGCTTGCGGATCGCACTCATCGCGTCCTCCCCCCGGCCGCACCGGAACATCGCCTGCAGCACCCAGGCGTAAAAGAAGCTGGAGGCGATGGGGTAATCGGCCTTGGGATGATGAATGTTGCCGCCGGCGTTGCGCTCGAACAGCTCGTCGTGCCGTCGGTAGATCCACACCACCTGGTCGATCAGCGCCCGGGCGTGCTTGCGCTGCACCCCGGTGAGGATGGCATAGGTCTGGGCATGCTGGGAGACCTGGCAATGGCGCTCGTTGTCCTCCATGCGCAAGCCTTCGAAGAACCGCTTCCCCTCGGGGTCCCAGAACGCCCGTACCACCGCCCGCTCGACCGCCCGCGCTTCGCGGTGGTAGCGACGGGCATCGGCCTCCCGTCCCAGGTGGGTCGCGATCTTCGCCGCCGTCTGCAGCGCCTCCAGGTACTGCAGCGTGAAGGTGGCGCTCCAGCCGCCCTTGAACAGCGGCGCCCAGTCCAGGAACAGCCACAGCCCGTACCCCGGCCACCCGCACAGGCGCCGCTCGCCCGCGTGCCGCTCGAACCACCCCAGGGCCCGCTGCATGGCGTCGTAATGCTCGCGAAGCGGCTCATCGTCGCCGCTGTAGAAGTAATAATCCCACAGTGAACAGATCCACACCAGCGTGTAATCCGGCAGGATGCAACTGTGCGTGTCGGTCGGAAACAGACCGTAGGTCAGACCGTGCGGCGTCTGCGACTGGGCCGCCTGGCGCAGCCCGCGCTTGAACAGCGCCACGTCGCCGAACGCGGCCATGTTGACCCGCCACTGCACCCGGGCATCACCCCACCACTGGGCCTGCTCCCGCCAGGGGCAGTCCATGTACGCGTCGTGCATGCAGAGCTGCTGCGTGTACGCCCCGGTTTCCCAGATGCGGTCCAGCAGCGGGTCGCTGCACGAGAAGGCCCCGCGCCGCTCGATCGGATAGCTGGTGAAGGTGTAGCCGAGATGGTGCACCTTCATCGGGCGGCGCACGTCCCGGAACACGGCCAGCACATAGCGAAACCCCTTCCACGCGAAGAGGCGATGGTACTGCCGGCCCTTGCGGCAGCGGTACCGGTCGGCCATGGGCGTGACCGAGCCGTTGGCGGCCCGCAGGATGGCATCGCCGTTCGACCCGAGGTGCTCGCAGAAGAAGAAGTCGATGATCTCGCCGCCGGCGGCCTCGACATCGAGATGGAGGAAGCCGGCGGTCTCGCGCCCGGCGTCGATGACGACGGCGGCGAAACGGCTGCCCGGCGTAGGCCGCACGGTCATCGCGCCGCGCCCGGTGGTCAGCGCCGCGGGCGGATCGCGGAACAGCTCGCCGGCGGGCGCCGCGACCCGCTTCTCGTCGGCCATGAGCAGGCCGACATTGCGATGCGTGCGGTAGCCATCGCCGCAGCGCCCGGCGAAGGTGGCCCCCATGCGGGCGAAAACAGCCTCCGCTTCACGTGCGAAGGAAATGCCGCGCGGCTCGAACTCCGTGAACGGCGCCTGGTTCGGCCCGGTCACGACACAGGCCGCCGGCCAGGAGCGATCATCGAAGCGCACCCCCGTCCACCCGTCCGGCGAGGCGGCGGCGTCAAAGTCCTCCTGGAAGGCGAGCTGGACGGTGTAGCGCGACGTATCGGGGTTGTAGCTTGTCGCTCGAATGCCCTTCCATGCCGAACCGGTGGACAGATCGACGGCTTTGCCCGCCGCGCAATCGGCAACCCCATCCAACAGGAAGCCCCATCCACCGCGTTCGCGCGACTGGAAGGTGCTCTCTCCATAGTGGTGGGCCAGCACGGCCATGCAGTTGTCGCCCTTGCGGAGAAACGGCGCCAGGTCGATTTCGTCGTAGGACTGGTGGGCCGGCTCGCAGCGGGCCGGGCCGCGGCAGACGAAGCTGCCGTTCACGAAAAGCTGATAGCGGTTGTCGGCGGAGATCCGCACGATCGCGCTCCGCGGCGCGGAGGGCAGTCGAAACCGCCGCCGCAGGTAGCAGTATTCATTGCGATGGTCGTGGCTGTGACCCTGGCTGCCCCAGATCCACAGGCCCTTCCATTCCACTCCGCCCTTTCGGGCCCGCGCCCTTCCCGCCATGTGCATAACTCCGCACGACAACCTGGGATCTGCGACCGGAGGCATGGTAAGCGGGTCGGCGGGCTTTGGCGATGCGCCGCGCCGCACGCACCCCGACATCATGCAACAAAAACATCCGGATCCGCCGCGGGGACGAATCCGGATGTTGTGGTTGTATCGAAAATCGACCGATGGCCGCGAATCGGCAACCGGCGGAACTTCAGATGCACACGACGGAGCGAACCTCCGGCACCTTTTCCTTGAGATTGCGTTCGATGCCCATCTTGAGCGTCATGGTGCTCGACGGGCAGCCGACGCAGGCACCGTGCAGACGAAGCTGAACGATGCCCTGGTCGTCGACATCGACCAGTTCGATGTCACCCCCGTCGCCCTGCACCGCGGGACGGATCAGGTCGATGACCTCGGAGACGCGCTGCTTGACGGTGTTCTGGGTCTTGGATGAAGCATCAGGCATGGCACACCTCGTGGGTCGGGAGCGAAGCTGGCAATCCACTGGATTATAAGGAATTGGCACCCCGACGGCAACCGTGGACCATGCGACCGACGGGACGGAATCACCGGGCGCCGCCGCCATACGAAGTGATCGAACGTTTCCGCATGGCTTGCCGGCGGCCTAGGCCAGCGCCGCCAGGCCGAGTTGGGCGGCCTTCTTCTGGGCCTCGTCGGCGCTTCCGGACTGGACCGCCTGGTAGATCCGGCGGGCGTTGTCTTTCTGCCCGGCAACGCGCAGCGTCTCGGCCAGGCGGATGCGGGCGCGGTTGGCACAGGCTCGCGCGCGGGGCGCCCCGCTCCTGGCGAGCTTCTCGATCAGTGCGTCGCTCTCCGCAACGGGAAAGTTGGCCAGCGCTTCCGCGGCACTGCCCGCAATGCGCGGGTCATCGCTCTCCACCGCCTGGCCCAGGGCGGCCACCACGCCCGAACCCTCCCGTCGACCCAGCGCGGCGATCACCCCGATCAGGAACTCCGGACCGACATCCCCGGCCAGGGCGTCGATGAGAGCCGCGGTCGCTTCGGCGGAAGGGTTGGCATCCAGGGCCAGGCAGCACATCTCGCGCAGGTCGAGATCCTTGAGCCCTTCGGCCAGCGCAGGGACCTGGGCGCCACCGCCGACATACGACAGAAGCTGTGCGATCTGCCTGCGAGCCTCGTCGCCGTGCTTGGCGTTGACCTTGTCACCGTCCTTGACGGTGGCGTTCAACTCCGCAGCCAGCTTGTCGGCGACTTCCCGGCGCTGGGATTCCTGCCCGGGGGCATTGGCCGAGGAGACAATCTCGAGAAGGGCCTTATGAGCCCGGTAGTCCGCGGCCTGGTCATCGGAGCCCAGCCCGGCGACGAGTGCATCAATATCCGGCATGACTTGTATCCTCTGTTCAATCGGGTGCGATCAGGGTTTGAACGCAGCGGCCCGCCGGCTTCCGCCGCGGCGAGCCTTTGAAACTCTGTATCCAGTCACAGGTGCCACGGACCGCGCATCGGCCGAAAGCGAAGCTGGTTGGCAGCGGCGTCGCCGACAAACTCCTCCTTCGCCGGATCCCACTTCAGGGGGCGGCCCAGGCGCATGGAGATGTTGCCGATGTGACAGACACTGACCGAGCGATGCCCGATCTCGACGTCGCAGATGCACCGCTCGCGGGTCCGGATGCAGTCCAGCCAGTTCTCGTGATGACCCGGGCTCCTGAACAGCCGCACGTCGTCGGGCCCCGGATCGGTCTTGAGCAGGTCGGGGTCGGAAGCCTTGATTTCGCTGCGGTTCACGAAGATCCAGCCGCTGGTGCCGGAGAACATCACGCCATTGCCGAACTTGTAGCCGTTGATGGTCTGCTCGTCGGTGTGGCAGATCAGCTCAGTGCCCTGGTCGTACCTGTACTTCACGTCGAAGTGCAGGGCGACCGTGTGCGGACCGTCCTTGGCCCAGGTGACTTCCCGGCCGTCGACCTCGACGGGGCCCGAGTGATCCATCCCCAGCCCCCACTGGGCGATGTCGTTATGATGAGCGCCCCAGTCGGTCATGACCCCGCCGGAGTAATCCAGGAACCAGCGGAACTGGTAGTGGCAGCGGTTGGGCATGTAGTCGGCGTAGGGCGCGGGCCCCAGCCAGAAGTTCCAATTGAGATTCGACGGCGGCGTCTGGTATGGCTGCCAGTCGCCGGAAGGTACTCCGTGCAGCACGGTGTCGATCTGCTTGATCTTCCCGATCCTGCCGTTGCGGACCAGTTCGCAGGCCTGGCGGAAGCGCCGGTCGCTGCGCTGCTGGCTGCCGGTCTGGAAGACGGTGCCGTAGCGACGGGCGGCCGCGACCAGCTTCTTCCCTTCGTCAATGGCGTAGGTCAGCGGCTTCTCGCAGTAGACATCCTTGCCGGCCTCGCACGCCGCCATGGCGATCAGCGTGTGCCAGTGATCGGGAACCGCAATCACCACCGCGTCGATGTCCTTGCGCTCCAGCAGCTCGCGGAAGTCCTCGTACACCCCGACGCGGATTCCGGCCTTGTCCCGGCAGATCCGGGCGGCTTCGTTGCGGTGATCGGCGTCGACGTCACACACCGCGGCCACCTGGAACCGCTTTTCCGGCAGCAGCTTGTTGGCGAGATGATGATTCCGCCCCAGCCCGCCGACGCCGATGACGCCGACCACCACCCGGTCGCTGGGCGCGGGGCGATCCTGGGCTCCGAGCACACCCGCGGGAATGATGGCCGGCAGCGCGGCCGCGGCGGCGAGAGAGCTCGCCGAACCCTTGAGAAAGTCTCTGCGTTTGACCAGCCTGGTCTTGTCCAAGGAACGCCTCCTGAAATCGCGTGGAGCCGAGCGGATCGCGAGCGCCGGCGGGCATCCCGCCCGACGCGGCCGGGTCAGAGTAACCGGCGGATGACAGGCAGGGATTGTAAGGCTCACGGTGTTGGGGCGAAAGCCTGAAAGTCACGGGATTCCCACGAGCGGGCGTGGGAATTGCCCGCCCTTGCCGACGGGGCTAGAATTCGAGCATTCATCCTGCCCGAAGACGAAGCTTCGCGCTGCGCCGCCTCAAAGGAGTGACGATGTCCCAGCGTTCCGTGCTGTTGTTCCCACTGCTGGCGATCCTCTGCCTCCCGGCGGGGGCACTCGGACAGCACACCGCGGCGACCGTGCCCGTGGAGACCCAAAGCGCGCCGGCCGAACCGCCCGCCACTCAGCCGGCGCCAGATCCCGACCCCGCAGTCGAAGCGACCGTCAAGCCGGGCGATGCCGAGGCGCTGGCCCCCCAGATTCTGCCGGCTCCGTTGGATGACGAGCAGATCGACCAGCGCATCCAGATGGTCTCTCAACTGCTCAAGGATCTGGCCCCGGCGACACAGCCCGCGTCCCAACCGGCTCCGACCACCTCCCCGGCGCCCGATCCGGTCCTGGAGGCCTCCACCAAGCTCTACGCCCGCCTGCAGGACTACCTCGGTGAACTCGGCGGGTGGAAGAAGCGCCGCCAGGACATCGCCGTACTCAAGAGCGAGGAGACCATCAAGAAACAGGCTGCCCGCGTCGCGGAGATCGAGGAGCGCCGCAAGCAGTTCCAGCGGCTCTTCCGCTCGGCGACCCGCTCCGCCCTGCCCCAGACGATCGAGGCGCTGGGCAAGGAATACAACCAGGCCAACGCGGAACTGGACGGGCTGACCACGCTGCAGACCTCCCGCGGCGACCAGCTTACCAAGCTGCCGGAAAACGAGAAGGAAACGCGGGCCCGGATCGCCGCCACGCTGGAGAGCATCAACAGCTTCATCGCGGGGCTGCCCGCCGGCCTTTCCGATGCCGACGCGACCGAGCGAAGGGCGCTGCTGCTGCAAAAGCGATTCCTGGAATGGGATCACAACCTGCGCCTGCTGCGGGTGGCGATGTATCCCGATACCACCACCGCCTTGAAGCTCGAGCAGCAGCGGGACACCGACCTGGTCAAGACCCTGACCGGCTATGTCAAGCTGCTTCGAGAAAGCCGCAACACACTCGAAAAGCGCCTGGCCGAGAACGAGGCCGACTACGCCGCGGAGCAGTTGAGCCGCGACGACCTGGCTGAATACGAGCGGATCTACTGGGAACTGGTGCAGGCGGCGGCGAAGGCGCTGCCCTACTTCCAGAATGAGCTGGACAACAGCACCCGCGGGCGGTTCCCGAAGTCCGAGGCGGAAGCCATCGCCCAGCGGATCGGCCGCGAGCAGGCCTACTACAACACGTTCATGGAGTCCCTCGAGCGCCGCGAGGGCGGGCTGATCCTGCAAACCTACAGGGAGGTCGACGAGGAGCTGCAGCAATCGACCGCGCTGCTGGGGCGTCTGCGCATGCTGCTGGACAAGACCATTGACGAGAAAAGGGAGCTCCTCGAGCGGCGCGATCAGATCCTGCAACAGTTCACCGCGGGCAAGAAGCGCATGGAGGTGGTCATCTCGCGACTTGACGGCGACGCCAGCGTCGAAGCCAAGAAGCTCCAGACCGACTTCACCGGCGAGAAGGAAAACAAGCTGCTCGAAGAGATGCAGAAGGTGATCAACGAGCAGGATCTGCTCATGGAGCGGCTGAACGACGCGATCAGGAAGCTCAGCGAGAACGTCGACAGCCTGACCCTGATCAAGAGCAAGCTGCACTGGTCGTACCTGACCATTCCCGGCAGGAGCCCTCTGCAGTTCGACCGGCAGAAGGTCGCACAGGAGTGGAGCGAGATCACCGGC
>CAYVVX010000236.1:7304-7640 GCA_964455315.1 uncultured Planctomycetales bacterium
CGCCACCGCGCCCAACATCGAGCGGCTCAACCGGTTCCGCGAGAACGCCCGCAAGGAGCTCGCCGCGGTCAGGCCGCGGGCCTGGGTGCTCCTCGGTCTGCTGCTGGTGCTGACCTTCTGGATGGCCTACACCCGCCGCCGCCGCATGCGCGCCTGGCTGGCCGAGCAGGATGCCCTCTACTACGCCTCCTCGATCACTGACCGGCCGCCGGAGGGCGCCGCCGCCACCGGTGCGGTCACACCGCCGGGCCGGGGCATGCGCATCAAGTACCAGACCGTGCGGGTCGTGGCCCGCAGCGCCCTGGCGGCCTGGCCGCTGACCATGCTGCTGGCCTG
>CAYVVX010000237.1:0-7630 GCA_964455315.1 uncultured Planctomycetales bacterium
ACCGCCGCCGCTGCCGGTCGGTGACCAGGAAGCGGAGCAGCACGATCATCGCCCAGATCACGAAGCCCACCATCAGCGCGGTCATCAGCGGCAACCAGTAGTCCAGCGCCCGGAAGATAAGCAGGGCGTTGACCGCCAGCAGCAGCGCGGTTGCGCTGAGCACCATGAGCAGGCTGTTGCGGGGGTTGAACGTCGACGCGAGCACCGTGACCGCACCGCCGATCATCACGATGATCAACCCCTGCAGCCACAGCGGCGACCACGACCGGAACCGCCCGGTCAGGAAATCGTTGAGCAGGTTTGAGTGCACCAGCACGCCGGGCATTCGCCCGTAGGCCGGGGTGGTGACCATGTCCGCCACCGCCGTCGCCGTGTAACCCACGAAGCAGACTTGACCCTTGACCAGCTTGCCCAGGTCGGCGATCGCTTCCTGCTCCGCCGTGGTGAGCTCCCGGTTGGCGGCATCGAGCCTGGCCAGGTCGCCCTCGATGAGCGCGGCGGCCTTGTGGAAGCGGGCGTAGTCCTCCGCGATGGCCGGATCGGTCGGGTCCGGTTCCGCGCGCAGGGTTCCCCACTCCTCCCGGGCGAAGCGGACGGCCTCCGACTCTTCGACGGTGAGTTCCGCCCGCAGCGCCTCGGCGTCCGTTCGCGCGGCCGCGACCTCCGGTGTGTTCGCGGCTCCATCGTTTTCGGCCGCGCGAACGGTCCGCTCCAGCACCAGCATCCGGTTGACCTTCTCGGCGTACTCGTTATAGCCGCTGTCGCCGCTGACCACGCGGATGATGTCGCCAAGCACGTAGCCGCGGCGGATGAGGTTCTCCCTGCGGCGGCCGCGGGCGTCGTCGATCTGCATCAGCCTCGCGACGGGCATATGCTGGAAACACCGGGTCCAGTCGCCGCCGGCGGTGTGCCAGTTGAGCAGCATCTGCCCGTGCTCGTCGAGTTGAACCTCCATCGCCGCCCGATCGCCGCGACCCGCGATGCGCAGATGCCGGCCCGCGATGCTGAGATCCTCCGGCCGGATGTCGAGCATGTCGCTCGCGGCGGTGAAGCCGAGCTGCTCGATCAGCCGGTCCTCCCACCGCACCAGCAGCGGGATGTGCCGCAGGATGCCGCCGGAGGCCTGATCGCCGCCTCCCGTGCCGGTCTCTTCCGGCCGGTCCCGCCCCTCTTCGAAATTCACGAATCCGCAGGCACGCGCCGCCGCCGCGATGTGGTGGACGGGCGGATTCACGCCCCTGGTCACCGGCAGCCGGTCGCGCAGACCCTCCGGCATCGGCGCCAGCCCGGACCGCACCGCCGAAAGCCCCAGGGTCAGTTCCCACGCGTCGGTGAGATCCTTGCGGTCGGCGTTCTGTACCGCGAAATCGCCGCCGATCACCGCCGCGAAGGTCTCGCGCACATCAGCCGCCGGTCGCGTGGCCAGCACCTCCCGCGTTTTCGAGATGATCTCCGTCCGGCGGGCGGCGGCCGAACCCGCCGCCGGCTCCTGCTCCGCGGGAGCGTCCGAGCGGTGGCGCAGTTCCTCGTAGAACATGGCCAGATGCACGGGCGCACCATCCCGGACCGCGGCCGCCAGCTCCGCGTCAAGCCGGACCAGGTTTTCCGCCGACAGCCGGGTGTGCTCCCCGAAGTCGCGTTCCAGGTCTGCATACGGGTCCAGCCCGGGTACGCGCAGCTCGATGCCCTTCGGCTCGGTCCAGGTGATGTCCATGACCACCCGGGCCGCCCCCAGCTCGTGGAGGATACGGATCAGCGATGCCTGCATGTCCCTTGGCCAGGGCCAGCTGGCCACCAGCTCCAGGGCATCGTCGTCGATGTCAATGTGCAGGATACGCGGATCGGCGGGGACGCTGCTGAAGCCGCGGACGTGGGCGTCGTACCAGAACAGTTCCAGCGGGCGGGTGATTCCGGCGAGATGAAGCCCCGCGCCGACCAGCGTGAGGGCCAGCCCGAGAAGGAGTCCGGCCCGATGGTGCTGGAGCCAGGCGACGAGCATGGAGCGGATTCTAACCCGGCGGGGCGAGCGGCGTCACGCATGCACACAGGACCGGGATCTGCTTTCGCCGTTCGTGCATCCATGCGTTGATGCGCGAACCTCCGGCACGGCTTCTCGCCGGAGAATCTCAGTTCCCGCTGCCGGTGCCGAAGTTGCCTTCGCCGCGGTTGATGATCCGCAGGCCGCCGCCGATCATCGATGGCGGTCTGTTCGATCCACCCTGCTGGGCGGCTCGCAACGCGGCCAGCCGGCCCATGAACGCATCCGAGCTGGCCCCCGACAGCGTCCGGGTCGGATAACCGCCGCCCGGCTCGACCACGGTGATACCCGTGGAGATCAGGGCGTGGAAGTTCTCCTCGTTGGCGTCGACGCCGATCCAGTCGATGATCGGAATCCAGCGATCGTAGGCGTTGGTGTTGAACCACTGCAGCATCGCCTGGGTCAGGTACTGTCCCGGTCCGACGGACATCGACTGCTGGTTGTGCTGGTTGAACATCTCGATGAGCCCTTCCTCGGCCAGCGAGGCCCGGAAGCGACCGGTCACCGCCTCGTACTCGAGACGGAAGTCCCAGGTGCCGCGCTTGCTCAGCGTGGCGGTCGGGGTCTGGATGGCGAAGTCGCTGCGCAGCGTGGTCTCGGCGACACCGGCGCGGATCGCGCCGTACCCCAGCCCCAGCTTGACTTCCTGGGTATCGCCGGCCCGGGCGAACTGGTCGATGCTGGCCTTGGTGGCGTTCTCGATGACCACCGCGGTGTCATCGCCGAACCGAAGCCCCAGCTTGGAGCGGGTCCGGGTGCGGATCTGCGTGCCCGGCGGCAGGGTGTCGCCCACTTTCGCGTCGCGCCATTCGCCGGCCTTGCCGTCAGCGCCGGGCATCGCCACGCTGGCATGACCGGCCACCAGCACCACGACGGCGCTCAGCCCCGAGGCAGCGGGTTGCGTGGCGGGTGTCGAAGCCGGCAGCGTCGTCGGCGTGATGGTCACTTCCTGGGCCAGCGCCGGAGCAGCCCCCAGCAGGAGTGCAAGCACGAGCCGATGCGGATGTCGAGTAGTCATCAGTCAGTCACCCTTCCAGACGCGCGGATCCCGAACACCCTATTGTTGCCCCTCTGATGCCCCCGGGGCAAGCGGCTTTTCCCGGACGGAGTCGCGATTTGATAAACGGGGCACTCCGTTTGCCTCGCCTGCGAAGGGATTCCTCCGTCACGGCTGGCTGGAAGTCTCCAGCACCCCGCGCAGATCGGCCGGCGGCTGTTCGTACAATCCCTTCTCGGCCATGAGACGGTCGGCCTTGCCCACCACGTCGATCAACTCTGCTCCGGTGATGTAACGGTAGGGGGGCGAGAAGGCCATGACCTGCTGGTAAACCATCTCCCGCAGCGCGTATCGCCGGTCGCCGATGCCCAGTTCGCCGAACACGGCCCGATTGATCCCGCCCTTGATGCCCAGGATCTTGCACACCATGTAGGCGATGGTGCCGCGGTCCACGGCCTGCTCGCGCTGCAGCTTCCAGTCCAGGCGGATGATACCCCTGGTCAGCAGGGCCTCCTCACGCTGGGCGAAGCTGCTGTAGGGGTCGTCCCCGTCGGCGAGAACCAGCATGCTGCGGTAGGCCTCGCCGACGGTGACGATGGGCAGGGCCGGCAGATGTTCGTGCAGGAAGGTGTCCACGTCCAGACGCTCGGCCTGGTCGACCTGCTCGGGGCGGCTCACCTGGCTGCACCCGCCCGCCAGCAGCAGGCATGCGGCGGCCATGACCGCGCCCCGGCCGCGGCTTCGCCGAACCCGCCTCGGCCGCGAAATGTGCATCAGAAGCTCCACGTCAGGCCCACCAGGAAGAAGGTCCGCGTCGTCTGATCGCTGAACGCGCTGCCGGGGAAGAAGGTGCCCAGCCGTGCCGTCCAGGCCAGGTCGGAAGTGACCCGGTAGTTCATGTAGTAGTCCATCTCCCACCCGGCATAGTTGCTGGATCGATTCGCGGTGGCGTCGGACAGGGCCCCGTTGCCGTGGTTCTTGCAGTACAGGAACCAGTCGGTGCCGAATTCCAGGTCGCTCAGGGCGGCGATGTTGTCGAAAGGAGTGAACGAGCCGCCGGCCCGCCAGATGTGAATATTGGACAGCCGCGGGGCAAACGCCAGGCCGGTGTCCCGGTAGCCGAAGCCGACGAAGCTGCGGTCGCGCCCGCTCATGTTGCCGCCGATGGCGTTGGTCGGGCTGAAGGTGCGGTCCGCGTCGCCGCTGGCGAACATGTGCTCGATGATGGCCCGCGGCTTCATCCGCTTCTTGGAGATGTACTCCAGGGCGTTATCCATGGCCCAGGCATCCACCGTGCTCCGCTCCAGCCAGTCCCCGTTGCCGTAGCTCTTGCCGCCTTCAAACACCAGTTCCGACCGGTAGCGCAGCAGGGGATGGAAGAACTCGCCTGTCGATCCCGTGCCCAGGTACCAGCTGTCGTACTTGAACTTCTGGAACAGCACCGGCCGGCCGCGGTTGTTCTGGTCCTCGTTCCAGAAGCCGTAGACGAACGGGCGGTGCTTGTCGATGCCGGTGTAGGTGATCTGCGTGCCCCAGAAGTTGCGCTCCATGTCGCCGGCGTCGGGGCGGGTGGTGTCGATGTCGTCCGTGCTGCGGATGCTGGTGCCGGCCAGGCCGATCACTTCCACGGCCTCGGTTTCCAGTGTCGCCAGGACGTGATCCATGGGCAGCGACAGGGCATAGCCGGTGCCGAATTCAACCAGATCCCGTCCGACCTTGACCTTCAGGTTCCAGTCCAGGTTCTCCCTGGCATAGGCCCGGGCGGCGTTGCGGAGATCGAACTGGTAGAAGCCGCGGTCGAGGTTGGGCCCGTAGAGATCGTCCTCGTTGCGATCGTAGGAGTCGCCGGCGTTGAAGTCGTTGTACTGGAGTTTGAACCGCGTGTAGACCTGGTGGGCCCCCTGGTCGGCGCTCAGCGAGGACCACATCCGCAGGTCGTTGCGCCGGTAGGTGCGCGAGCTGTTGATCCCGTCATCCCACATGTACAGGAAGAAGCTGTACCAGCCGCCGTAGTCCCAGTCGACCTTCTGGTCAGCCGGCAGCTCGCGGTCCAGCGCCGCCCGTACTTCGTCGTCCCTGGCCCGCTGCTGCTGCAGGAACACGTTCTCCGCGCCGCGCTGGGCATACGTGTTGCTCGCCAGCACAAGGAGGCCCAGCGTTCCCCACAGCGGCAGATGCGCACAGGGCCTGCGGAGCCGGGCGAACGATCGTGCGGAGAGTCCATCCACGAGGGTCGATCCCGTTCTTGGTGTCACAAGGCAGCCGATCAGCGACAGGCATCCGTTCCCGCCGCGCCGACGGGAAATCAGGGTCTGGTCAGCATATCATCCGCGCCGTCGGCCGCAAGCGTCCTGCTACCTGCCCCTGCCGCCCTGCTTCTTGAGTTTCACCAGATAGTCGCAGAGCTTCTCGGCGCATTTGCCGGCCATGTCGTCCGCACCGTACTGAAGGGGGGATTCCGTCACCCCTTCGACGTAAACACGACCGACCTCCGCTCCGCCGGGCCCGTCGCGCAGGTGGACCAGCAGATCCAGCCGGCCTTCCCGGCCGACCAGGCTCTTCTTCTTGTAGAATCGGCAAATCACGTCCGCCACCAACACCGGTTCACTGCCGGAGAACTGGTTGTCCAGGTCGTCGGCGAAGGCCTCCACCAGCGCGGAGCGCACCTCCTGCACCACGTCCGGCGGGCAGATGGCCCCGACATCCGTGGTCACCTGGCCGACTTTCAACTGCTGGTAGGGGGCGATGTGCCGGGCGGACGGCGGCCTGAGCGGCAGCACATCGGCCTGTAATCCCATGAACACGTCCGTGGCCGGACCGATGACCATGCTCGGTCCAAACCCCCCATCCGCGGTGCAACCGGTCAAGCCCAACAGGATCGCGACAGACGGGAGCGCTGGGATTCGCATGCGGTTTCATTCCGGAAGGAGTGGAGAGCTTGTGCGCGCCCGGATTCTATCCCGCGGGCGCGGTGGGTCAATGGTGCCCGTGATTTGCCGGGACGCTCACGCGCCTCTGCCGCCGCGCGAGGCGGGACCGCGGGCCGCGAACCCGGCGCGGATGCGCCGGCGCACCTCGTCGGCGTCGCCCAGCGTGTCGGCATCGAGAAACACGCCCGCGGGCGATTCCTTGAACAGGAAATGGCTGACCAGCCAGATCTGCTCGCTGGCCAGCCGGGCGGCGTCACCGTCGGGCGGCATGGTGGAACGCGACGCCTCGCCGCTCACCGGCCGCACCCGCTCGATCCAGTCGGGCAGTGCCCGCTCCAGGTGCGCCATCCTGGTTTCGTCGCCGGCGGCGATCGCTCCGCCGCGCACGAAGAAGGGCCGCACCCGGCTTCGCGTCCGCCCGCGCTGCACGATCAGAAAGTTGAACCTCTCCACCGGTCGTGTCAGCCGGAACGCGCGATGATCGATCTCGCCGGCCCGTTCGATCCGCTGCCGGAGCGCGCCGGCGCGTTCAAAGGCCAGTTCCGCCGCGGCCGCGCGCATCTCCGCCTGCAGGGACGCCAGCGCCTCGTCGCGCTGCCCGCGGGCGAACCGCTCGGCGACGGCGATCATCCCGCGGTAGTGCGACATCGGCACCGTCCCGTCGCACGGCGCCGGGCACCGGCCCATCTCGAAATACGCGCAGGCCTGCCCGTGCGGCGTCTGCTCGAGGATGTGGTGATAGCGGCACAGCTCGAAGGTGTCCTCGAGAATCTGCACGAAACGGGCGCCGTCGGCCTGCGTCGCGAAAGGACCGATCACCGTTCCGGGCTCGGCCGGCAGGGTCCTGGTGACCACGAAGCGGGGAATGGGTGCGTCGGGGTCGACATGCACCATCCACGCCGCCCCGAACGCCAACGCTTCGCGGTAGTTGCGCGGCATCAGCACCCGCGCCAGCCGCCAGTAGGTCAGGCTCAGCTCGAACGGCGAATGGGCCGGGTGCCAGCGGATATGCCGCACCACCTCGTGCAGCCGCAGCCGCTGGAGCATGCCGGTGGGGCGGGGCGGGCCGTCGGTCGCCTCCGCAGGGCCGGCCGTGGTGGTCGGTTCGGTACCGGGCGCCGCGCTGTCCCCGGCTTCGCTTTCCGCCGTCGGCGCGGCCCCGCCCAGCAGCCGCGCCGTCAGCGCCCGCCGCAGGCTGCCCGCCGCCGCGAGCTGGACCAGCCGATCCTCCCCGTCGCTGAGCAGATACACGCCTCCGCCGGCGGGGAATTGCTTCCGGATGGCCTCCCGGGCCGCCGGCGACACCTCGCCGTCGGCGCCGACCCAGGCGTCGGTCAGGCCCTCCGGCGGAAACGGCAGGTGGTGCGGGAAAAGGGCGTCGTCGATCATGCCGGAAGTGTACGCCCTCCCGCCGCGGGTGTCCTCCCGCCGGGTGCGTGACCGCTTCGGTAAAGCCCCCGGGCCTCGATGTCCGCTAGGGCGCCAGCCAGTTGAAGGGCGGCCACGGCAGGTTGCGCAGGACGGCAAAGCCGATCACCGCCGCGGGAAGCCATCGGGTCCAGTTCCACCGCGGCAGCGGCGCGGGGCCCCGTCGCCCGCGCCGGTCCGCGTACAGCTTCGACGCCCCCACGTAGATGAGCCAGGGCAGACACAGCACCATCAAGG
>CAYVVX010000238.1:0-7621 GCA_964455315.1 uncultured Planctomycetales bacterium
GACCTTCTGGGGTTTCACCGATCGCAAGCACTTCCAGCCCGGCAGCGGCATGCTGGACGCCAACCTGCAGGACAAGCCCGCGGGGAGCCGCTACCGCGAACTGCTCAACCAGGAGTGGTCGACCGACCTCACGGTTGATACCGCCGCGAACGGGACGGCGGGCTTCCGCGGCTTCAACGGGTGGTATCGTGTCACCAGCGGGGATCTGGTCGGGACGGTCTACCTGACGCGGGAAACCGCCGGAACTGCCGGTGCGCCGACCATCGTGGTGATGGGCAGGCGCGGGGACGGCAACCGCGACGGTGTGATCGACCAGGCGGACTACGAAGCCTTCGACAACTGTTACGCCCAGAGTGCCGCCGGCCCGGTACTGGCGGACTGCGTGCCGTACGATATCAACGGTGATCGAGAGGTGGACTGCACCGACTGGCCCATGTTCCGCAGCCGGGCCGATGTTCAACTGCCGGCCTTCCCGCCCTGCTCGCTCCCGTCCCCCATCGTCTCCGCCCCGGGGAGCCGATACCTGTCCGTGACCGTTCCACCGGGCAGCCAGCCGGTGGCGCTACGGGTCACTTCCGAAAGCTGGCTGTGCCTGGACAAGTACGTCAACGCGGGCGGGCTGCTTCAGGATGAGCCGGTCTTCCAGCTTCCCGAGGCATGGGGCACCATCGACGTGGCCGACCCGTTCATCGTGCCCGGATCAGCCTACACCGTGGAGCTCTTCACCGGGACGCACTTTTCGCCGGGCGCCGATGCCAGGACGTGGATGTGGGGCGACACCAACAACGATGGCCTCGTCGACGGCGCCGATCTGATCCGGGTGGTCAGCGCGTTCGACGGCGAGTACGGCGATATTGACTTCCGTACCGTGGACCTGGCCGGGTGCGTTCCCAATCGCGGCGTCGATGTGGCCGACGTGGAGGCGATCACCAGCGTGATGAGCGGCGTGCCCTACTACCGGGACTGCCCCGCACCGTGCGATCACGAGGGCAACGCCTGGGAGCTCGCCCCGTGAGGCTCCGCGGAAGCGGCGATGTCATCGCCGTTCGAGCTTGGCGGAACAGTCGAAAGCCATGTCCAGCACCTCCTGGCTCGCATCCGCGGTGGTCAACTGGGTGGCAAACCGAAAGAGGACATGATCGGCGTCGTCCTGCTCATAGGTCTCACTGCCCACCCCGGCAAGCTCCAGAAAGGTTCCCTGATCGCCACGGACATCCACCGATACAGCCAGATTGACGATCAGCTCGCTGCTGGTCGAGCTGACCCGGGTGACGGACCGGTCCAGCGTGAAAATCCCCAGGGTGAGGTCCGCGTCCGCTCCTTCCATCACCGCCACGCCATCACGAGACACTTCCCGCTGGTCCGAGACCGTCAGCCGCACCGTCGCCTCGACCGCGTCGAGCGTGGGCGCCCTGCCTCTGGATTGGAAAAACTGGGTGCAGGCGGCGGAGCCTGTGTAATCGCCCGGCTCCAGACGGACATTGACACTCTCGCCGCCTCCGCCCCCCCCGCCGAACAGCGGGCTGTCGGGATAGATGGGACAACTGGTCCCGGCCAGACAGGTGAGCATGGTCAGACCGAGCATAGCCATGGCCGGTCGCACGAGGCCTCGGCGTGATGGCATCGTCCCGCCCGGTCCTGGGCCCAGCGTCGGGGATGGGTGGCACCCGCGTTCCGCGGTCCGGTCAGCCGGGAGTTTCCCTGGAAAAGCACAGGCTCGGAAGCACTCGAATGGTGATTTCATGCGATCAAGACCCAATCCGGCGTATCCGCTGAACTGCTCGCGCAGTCAACAGCCTCAACCGCCTCCCGGCTTCATGGCCCGACGACAGAAGCCGGCGCAGGCCGCCCTGATTCATTGACAGCGGCGACTCCCCGAATTATAAACCGCCACCGTGTGGCAGAATAGCGGATTCCACAGACCCTTCCATGACTTCGCGGAAAGGATTCCCATGAAGAAGCTGCGTGGCAGGCGAATACTGCCCTTCCTGTTCGTATCGGGACTGCTGATGCAGATCGGAGGCTGCTTCCCGAACTACTATTTCCAGAATCTGCTGGCCAGTTCCATATCACAGATTGTCAGCGTGATTCTCACCGATGCGTTGAACGTGTTGCTCCCGCCACCCACGCCTGGCGCCTGATTCGCATCCTCGGCCATCGCCCGTGATGAGAATACCTTACATTCCTGTGCTCGTGGCATGGTCTCTTCCCGCCGCAGCGCTACTTGCGCCGGCCGGCTGCCACGACGCCCACCCGGACGTGGCTGCCACGCAGCCGGTCTCCGCCGAAGAATTCTGGCCGATCGAGCAATCCCCCTTCAACCCCGCGACGCCGCCCCGTTACGTCCTCTTTCCGGGCGATGTCCTGGAGGTGCGATTCCCCTCCGATCCCGAGCTGGACAGCCAGGTTCCGATCCGCAGCGACGGCTTTATCTCGCTCCCCCACATCGGGGACATCAAGGCCGCGGGGCGCGAGCCGATGGAACTGGCCGGCGAGCTCGAGCTGAAGATGCACGGTGTGCTCAAGAAGGAGCTGGTCACGGTCATCGTATCGGAGGAGGCCGGCCGGCGGGTCTACATCGGCGGCGACGTACGGAAGCCTGGCTCCCAGTTACTGCGTCCGAACCAGACCCTCTCCCAGGCCCTGTTTGAGGCCGGCGGCGTCCCGGGCACCGCGGCGATGGAAAGCATCCTGGTGCTGAGAAACCGCTCCGATGCAAATTACGTCCTGAAAGCGGATTTGAACAAGATCGTTCACGGGAAGGCACCGGATGTCCTGCTGGAGCCCTTCGATGTCGTCTTCGTGCCGGAGACGATCATCACCAAGGTCGATCGGGCGGTCGATCAATTCGTCAATGCCCTGATTCCCAGGTCCGTCTCCTTTCCCTTCACCACGGAGTTGTATACTGCCCCGGTTCGCATCGTCGACGGAAACCCGGCCAACTTTCCCGTCACCATCAGCCGCTGAAACCGGCGCCACGGTTTGAGTCAAGCCTGCGATCCGGTTCAGCCGGCATCGCGGTCCAATCCGCCGAACTCCTCCCTCAGAATTTCATCCGCGGTGGGGCAATCCGCGGCCGGCTGACGAACGGCTTCGCCGTATTCCGCGACTTCCAGCCCGCTGGACTCGATGGTGAAGGGGATGATCCTGGCCGATGGGAAGGGCTCGATGGCCCGCCGCACCTCATGTTCACGCTCCGGGGACGCCATGATCAGCAGGCAGCCTCCGCCGCCGGCCCCACAGGCCTTGGCACCCGCGGCACCGGCCGAGCGGGCGGTCTGGATCAATTCCTCGAAGTCCGGGTTGGTCACCGAGGGGTGCAGCGCCTTCTGGCATTCCCAGTTGCGGGAGATCAGGTCGGCGATGTTGCCGGTGTTGCCTTCCAGCAGATCGCTCATCATCATGCGGGCGATGCGCTTCATTTCCTCGATGGCGCCGACGGTGGAGGACTGACCCGCGCGGTGGGCGTTCCAGACGTGGGCGTGCACATCGCCGGACAAGCGTGACTTGCCGGTGTACACCAGCAGCAGATGCTTCTCCAGGTACATCCGCGTGGCCACGGACAGGCGGATGCGCGCGCTGCGCACCTTGTCACCGAAGAACTCCATGAAATTCACGCCGCCCAGGGCGCTGGCATAGTGATCCTGCTTGCCCCCCTTGATCTTGAGCTTGACGCGCTCGATGAAGCTGGCCAGCTCCGCCACCTCGTAATCAAGAAACGTGCGGCGGCGGAACTTGCCCAGTGCGCCCAGCAGGGCCACGCCCAGAGCCGCGGAGGTGCCCAGGCCGCTGCCCGGAGGCGCGTCCGAGCGCGTCTGAATCCGGACGCCCGACCGGATATTCAGCAGTTTGACCGCGGCCTTGACCAGGTCCACGCGACCGTTGAACTCCAGGCTCTGCACGTCGCGGGCGGTCTCGTATTCCTCGAGGTCCGCGGCAAAGATGCTGACCCCGTCCGATGCCCGACACGCGGTGAGAGTCACATAGGTCGACAGATCGACGGCCATGTTCACCACGGCGCCGGGCACGTCGGCCGCGAACTCCGCGACGTCCGTCCAGCCGCCGGCGAGATCGATCCGAACCGGCGCACGCGCGCGAACCACGACGCTGCCGTAACCTTGTTCGCCCGGGCTCAAGGCTGCCTCCTTTCCAGGCATGATCGGAACCACCGGCGACGGCCGCGAAGCCGTACGACGCGGCGATCAGATGAGAGGCCCCGGCGCGGTCTGTTCCGCCACACCACGACCAGGGGGCATTCCCATGGTATCGTCCCGATGCTTCCGCCTGCGAAAAAGATTCTTTCCCCAGCAGATGGGGAAGCCGCACAGAAAGGTATGATCTTCGGCGCGCCAATTGCCTGTTGTGTGCTGAAGAATTCTACCGGTTAGAGAGCCAAGCTGAACGAAATGAGGTGGTGATTTGCAGCCCGGGCGCATTCCCGTCGCCCCCCCGGCGGGCGGGCAGGATGGGCTTGTCGCCCACCGGGATTCGTGGGTTCCGAGGCCGGAAATACAAGCGGACGAAAGGAATTCAACCTCTGGCAGACCTGCGTTTTGGGCGGAAAAGTGAGTTCCCGCTTGCCATTGGGCTCCTGAAGAGGTATCATAAAGTGTTGGAAGGAAAGAGGCCCGTCGTCGAAGGCTTTCGGAGGCCATGTTCGGCCGCGGCGCTCACCTCCAGCTTGCCGATGTGTTGGGTCGGTCCGGTTCTTAATCGTCGGTTTTGAGCGGTGTTCGGGTCCGGCTTGTTCTATTGGCCGCGTCAGGTGCATACGTGAAAGCGATCATCCTCGCCGGGGGGGACAGCGCGCTGTTGCGCCCGTTATCGTCCCTTTGCCGGCGGCCACTACTACCGTTTCTCAACCGCCCCTTCATACAGGCTCAGGTCCGCGCGCTCGCGGCCAACGGCTTCCGCGAAATCGCCGTGGCCTGCTCCCCGGTCGACCAGCCCGCGCTGGAACGCGAATTCGGTGACGGCTCGCGCCTGGATGTGGCGTTGACCATGGCGTGGGATGTACTCCCGCTGGGCCCGGCCGGCTCGTTGCGACCGTTCAAGGACTTTATCGGCGGCGACTCGTTCCTGGTCGTCGGCGGTGGCACCTGGATCGGCAGCGGGGCGATTAGAACCTTCTTTGAAGCCCACCACGCGAGTGATGCCGTCGCCAGCATGGCGATGCTGAAGGACTATGTCCCGGCAACGCATCGTGAGGCCCCGGTATTCGGAGTGGACGGCGCCATCGAGCGGTTCGACCTGCCCTACGCGGGCCCGGAGCCGGCCGAGGCGCAGCGCTTCTGCGGCATCTATGCCTTCAAGCCGGAGATCTTCCAGTTCATTCCGGCGGACGGTTACTGGGATATCAAGGAGCAGCTTCTGCCGGCCCTGCACGATGCGGGCAAGCCGGTGCGCCCGGTGGAACTCGACGGGATGTCGGGATGCGTGGACAACATCGCCGGCTATTTCCAGTTGCAGCACGATGTCCTTGATCAGCTTGATGCCGCACCGGACAACTGCACGGAGATCACCGAGGGTGTCTGGCTGGCGGACGGGGCGGACGTGTCGCCCTCCGCCCGGATCCTTGGACCGGTGATCATCGGCAAGAAATGCGTTGTCGAGGCCCATGCCCAGATCATCGGGCCGGCGGTCATCGGCGACTATTCCCGTGTCGAGGAGGCGGCCCTGGTCCGCGAAAGCTTCCTGTGGTCTGAGTCGCACGTTTCCCGACGGGCCCGCCTGGAGTACTGCATTGTCGCCGGCGGGCACCGCGTCCCCCCTGAGGCCAGGCACAAGCGCGTGGTGTTGTGCGGCAGTCGCGAGCCGGTCCACTACGGGCCGCCGCGATCCGAACTGCCCCGGCAGTATCGGCCCGCGGGACATGCCGCGGCCACGAAGCCGATTTCGCTGACCATCAAGCGAATCGTTGACGTTTTCGCCTCGGCATCCCTGCTGCTGCTGCTGGCGCCGGTGCTGCTGGTGGTGGCCATCGCCGTGCGGCTCGACTCGCGCGGGCCGATCTTCTTCACCCAGCGGCGGTGCGGCCGGGGCGGACGCGAGTTCAAGATGGTGAAGTTCCGCACCATGGTGCCCGATGCCGAGCGGCTTCAGGCGACCTTGCGGGACCGCAACGACGTCGACGGGCCGGTGTTCAAGATCTTCGACGATCCGCGCGTGACCACGGTGGGCGCGTTCCTGCGCCGAAACAGCCTGGACGAGCTTCCCCAGTTGTGGAACGTGCTCAAGGGCGAAATGAGCCTGGTGGGCCCCCGACCTCTCAAGATGTCCGAGATGCGTCTGTGTCCGAGCTGGCGGGATCTGCGGCTCTGCGTCAAACCCGGCATCACCGGAATCTGGCAGATCAACGGACGCAGCCACACCTCGTTTCATGACTGGATCCGCCACGACGTCCGCTACGTCAACGAGTGGTCCCTGTGGCTCGATTTTCAGGTCCTGGCCAGAACCACCAGGTGGGTGCTGGCCAGAACCGGGGCCTGTTGACTGAATAAGTCTTCGCGGTGCGGTGTACCGTCGGACCCGGTCGGTTCGAGATCCATCGCCGCCGATTCGGAGTGGTTTTTCCATGGCGAATGTCTACCTGGCCGACCTGCGGCACAATTATGCGGGCGTGCTCTCCACCGACTGTATGCCGTTGGGGATCGCGTACATCAAGGCAGTCATGGATCGCGATCTGCCCGAGGCGCAATCACGGATGTTCGCCTACCCGGATCAGCTCTTCCAGGCCATCGTCGACCATCCGCCGGACGTGCTGATGGTGGGCAATTACGTGTGGAACGAGGCCCTGGGGCTCTACTTCGCCCGGCTGCTCAAGTCGATCAGGCCGGACGCGCTGACCGTCATGGGCGGGCCGAACATCAGCGTCGAGCCCGAACGACAGGTCGCCCAGTTCTCCCAGCATCCCGAACTGGACCTGTACATTCTCGGTGAAGCGGATTTCCTCGCCACCGAGGTGGTCAAGCACTACCTGGCCGCGGGAATGAATCCCCGGAAGATGGGCGAACGTCATATCCCCTCGTGCATCTACCGCCAGTCCGACGGGCAGGTGGTCCGCACGCTGGCCCACGACCGCACCATGGGCCTCGAGGACATCCCGTCTCCCTGGCTCACCGGCATCATGGACGATTTCTTCGACGGCAAACTGGCCCCCATGATCGAGACCAACCGCGGCTGCCCGTTCCGATGCTCGTTCTGCGTCCAGGGAACCTCCTTCTACAACAAGCTGACCTATTTCGGCATGGAGCGCCTGCAGGCGGAGATCGACACCATCGGCCGGCTGATCAAGATGCGCTCGCCCAACATGGGCACGCTCCGCATCGCCGACGCCAACTACGGCATGTACGAGCGCGACGTCGAGCTGTCCGGGTGGATCGCCGAGGCCCAGAAGAAGTACGGCTGGCCGACTTTCATCGATGCCACCACCGGCAAGAACCGCCCCGAGCGCATCATCGAGTCCATGGAAAAAGTCAACGGGGCCCTGATGCTGTACCAGGCCGTTCAGTCGCTGGACGAGGACGTGCTCCGCAACATCCGCAGGTCCAATATCAAGCTGCAGGGTTACGAGCAGATCCAGATGTACATCCGCGGGCGGGGCCTGCGCAGCGTCTCCGAC
>CAYVVX010000239.1:0-7619 GCA_964455315.1 uncultured Planctomycetales bacterium
TCGACCAACCGCATCGTTAACGAGTATGACTTCTTCACCGCGGTGGACGACCTGCACGAGTTCGTCGCGGAATCCAATACGGGTATTCCACAGCTCGATGGGCGGGTCGACGCCACCTGCGGCATGCTCGGCGGCAGCGCCCTGATGGCCACGCTGGCGGGCATGTGGGGACTGCGACTCCTGGGCGGTCGTCGGCGCCGCGCCTGAAGGGCGTGTGCCGGGGGCCAGTCCGGGGGGAACGGTTTGGGCTGAGAAGGGAAAATGTATGATGCGCGCGAAACGTCTCCAACGTCTGCTGGCGCCTCTCCTGGTCGCCCTCCTGCTGCTCAGCGGATGCGGCCAGTCCGACGATGACGGTCCGCGCGTGGAACGCTCCCAGCAGAGCAACCACGGCACGGATCAGCGCTCTCGCGACCAGGACATGATGTCCGGTGAAGCGGCCGGCATGGCCGAGGAGGACGCCAACCGGCTCGAGCCTCCCCAGCGAAGTCGCCCGGAGCGCCGGCCTGAGCCCATCCGCCGCACCCATCGATCTCCTGTGGATCAGCCACGGGTCCGCTGATGTCGGACGGGAATCGTCCTCGGCGCATTCCCCGGTGGGGGGTGAGTCGGCTGCTCCTTGCATTCCGTGCCCGCCCTTCGTACGTTGAGTATCTGGGCCCGGAATGTTGAACAAGCGTGTTTTCGCGGGATGTTTAACCGGGAGGATGTGCCCCCGATGAAACCCCGTCATGCCAGTTCCGCCTCCGTCGATGCCAACGGGGCACTGTCGGTTGCTTCGCTGACGGCACTCACGGAGGCGGCCGCGGCGATCACATCCACGCTCGATCTCGAGGCGGTGCTGGCGACGATCGGGCGGCTGGCCTGCTCGGTGGCCCGCGCCGAGGCCGGCAGCGTGCTGCTCATCAAGGGCCGGGGTACTCTGGTGGCGGTCGCCGCGACCGGGCACCGCCGCGACGCGCTGATGGGCAGTGAATTCGCCACCGACGCGGGCATCCCCGGAGAAGTCATTCGCACGGGGGAGCCGACCATCGTCCCCGATGCCGCCGCCTCTTCGCGCTACGATCCCACCATTGACGACCTGGCCAGCCTCAAGACCCGTTCGATCATGGCCGCCCCGATGGTTCACCGCGGGGAGGTGATCGGCGTCATCGAGGTGGTCAACCGGCTCGACGGACGCGAGTTCACCGATCCTGACCTGAAGATTCTCCAGATCTTCGCCACCCTGGCGGCTGGTGCCACGCTGAACGCCCGGGCCCATGCCGACCTGAAGCGGCGCTTCGAGGGACTTCGTGATACCGTGCTCGGCCGACAGGAGATGATCGGGGACTCACCGCCGATGCGTGAGGCCCTCGAGCTTTGCGAGCGGGTTGCGCGCAGCAACGCGACGGTGCTGCTGCTGGGCGAGACCGGCACCGGCAAGGAGGTTTTCGCCCGCCACCTGCACCTGTCATCCCGACGGCGGGATGAGGCCTTCGCCGCGGTCAACTGCGCGGCCCTGTCCGAGACGCTGCTGGAGAGCGAACTGTTCGGCCACGAGAAGGGGGCCTTCACCGACGCGCAGGTCCAGCATCGCGGGTGGTTCGAAAACGCCAACCGGGGAACGCTCTTCCTCGACGAGATCGGGGACATCAGCCGATCCACCCAGGCCAAGCTGCTTCGTGTTCTCCAGGAACGCGAGTTCGTTCGCGTCGGCGGCACCAAGACCATCCCCTGCGACGTCCGCATCATCGCCGCCACCAATCGCAACCTGAAGAACATGATGGCCGACGGATTGTTCCGCGAGGATCTCTACTACCGTCTGAGCGTCTTCCCGATCCGTATCCCGGCGCTGCGTGACCGGCGCGAGGATATCCCGCTGCTGGTCGATCACTTCGCGGCGCGAAGCGTGCGTGACCTGGGCCTGCGCCGGCTCAGCGTCGGTGCTGAGACCATGGAGGCGTTGACCAGCTACGACTGGCCCGGCAACATCCGCGAGTTGCAGAACGTCATTGAGCGATCGGTGCTCATGGCCGACGGCGACAAGCTGCTGCCCTGCCATCTGCCCGGCGACCTGCTGGCCAGCTATGAGGAGCCCGGCGAGGACCCCTCCACGCTGCACGGGCAGGAGCGGCTGCTCATCCTCAACACCCTCAACCGTAACGACTGGAACCAGTCCCAGACCGCCCGCGATCTGGGCATCAGCCGCGATTACCTGCGCCACCGCCTGAAGAAGTACAAGTTGTCCAGGCCGCCGGAGGGTTCCCGGAGCGGACAGGAACTGGAGGCTTCCCCCTCCGGGCATTCTGCTATAAGCTCTTGATTTCGATGGGTTTATGTTCCAATGCCCGGGTCGGCCCCGCTGGTTCCGGGGTTCCCGGTTGGCCTCGAGGTTCCGGTCGGATTAAGATTTCGTGCCGGATGGAACTGGAACTGGCCTTGCCCGCGCGCCGATAATACCCCCATCGTCACCGTGGCGCGGGCGATGAATCCTGGCAGTTGAGTCTATGCAGGAAAAGGTCTGCAATCTCTGGATGGAACCGGCGGAGTACCGCTGTATTCCCACCACCGGGGCTCTCACCCCGGAGGGCGAGGCGGTCATGGACTCGCCGGCCGCCAAGGAGGCGGCCCAGCGTTTTCACGGGCTGGCCGAGGATCTCGGGCGGCTGATCGCCTCACGGGGGAATCACGTTCACCTGATCCGGCCGGGGTTGGTCTCGTTTCCCATCAAGCAGTATGCCTGGTCCGGCCCCAGCGTCGCGACCATCGGGCGCAGCGCCCAGGAACTGGCCGCGCTGGTGGGGGAGAGCAAGACCCTGTTGCCGCGCCCCGGATGCGGACCTGGCGAATTGAACTGGGAGGAGGTCGCCCCGGCGCTCTCCTCGCTGCCGGACAACGTCATCGTCATCCAGCATGCCTGAGCCGGCGCGGGGCCCGGGTTTCTTCGCTCAACTTCACCCGATCCGATAGCCAAGCACCACGGGGACACCACCCGGCAGAATCTCCGGCGGCGGCGTGACCGTGACGGCCAGGTCGATACCCGCGCTGCCCTCGGCGGGGCGGGTCTGTACGCTCAACTCGCCCGCAAAGGCTTGCGCTTCGCTGCCGAGCCACTTGCGCACATGGGCGGCAACATCCGCCTGGATCTGCTCCGCGCCCTGGCCGACGAGATGGGGCTTGAGGCTCAGCAACAGCACCGACAGGCGCGACGCAAAGAGCTGGTAGGGGAGGGTGACTTCGAACACCGCGTCGCGCTCGTTGCGCTGGGGCCGGGCGGCGGTGAAGCCGTTCCAGACCACGGCGTCGTGGTGATCCTTGAGCCCGGTGACGATGTTGAGCCCGGTGCGGGCCAGTTCCTCGACCTTCGGCTGCGGGATCAGCGTGTCGGTGGGCCCGAACTGCTTGTCGCCCTTGGGTCCGCCGGTCGCGGTGGCAAATCCTTCCACGCGGCCGTACACGTGCCCGTGAATCCGCGTTGGCCAGCCGACTTCGGCGACGCTCTGGGCGATGGCCACCGCGGCCACCACCGAGCCGCTCATCCACAGCAGATCCTTGTCGGTCAGGCATTCCTCCTTGTAGCGGAAGGCGAGATCCGCATCGCGGCCGCTTTCATGCGGTGTTCGCAGCAGGGCCCGCCCGAAGAACAGCCCCAGCGCACGGGCGTAGGGCTGTCCGCGGAGCGCCTTCCACTTGGCGTATTGCCACTGGTCGAACATGGTCTCCAGCCCGGGCAGGGTGGGGATCTGCCAGGCGTGCTTGACGCCGAAGAAGGAGGGAGCCGCGGTGGCGAAAACTTCCGCCGGAAGGCTGGCACCATGCTGGGCCAGCTCGTCGAGCACTTCCACGTCGGCCTGCTGATGCCCGAAGGCGGCGTCCACCGCGATCAGGTCGGGGGAATCGGCGCCCTCGTCGAAGACCGGGTCGATCAGCCCGGACACCAGCCGCGCGGTGAGCTCGGCCCGCGGAGCATGCATGGCACGCAGGCGCAGCCCCTTGCGAAACTCCGTCTTGGACACCAGGAAAGCCAGCGAGCGCCAGGCCGACTCCAGCGCCTGCACCGGCGGATGATGCAGCACCGCGGTCAGCCATGCGGCCACGCGGCGATCCAGCTCCGCGAGGGTCCGGCGAATCGATGACGCCTCCTCCGCGGGCAGCGATGCCCCGGCGCCCGCCGCGGCCGCGACCATCTTGCCAATCGTGCTCTTCGGCGGTGGCGCTGCCGCTGCGCCATCACCCAGATCGAGCTGGCCGAGAAGATCGACCACCGCACCAGCCTGCTCGGGCGAAGGCGCCGCGGGCGCCCAGGCCAGCGTCTCCTTGATCCAGGCCAGGCTCGCATCGGATGCGACAGCGCTGCTCACCGCGGCCTGAAGCTGGGTGGACGTCACCGACCCTTTCATTCGTCCGGTGAGCTGCTCGCGCAGCTTCATCAACGCCTGAGTCTGTGGAATCTGCGCCGCCAGCGGCTCGGGATTGAACGAGCGCGTGCTGTCGAAGCGGAGGTCCAGCACGGTCAGTGTGCCGCCGGAGGAGAGCGGGTCGGCGAGCTTGACCGTCAGGGTGGGCGCGGCCTCGGCCATCACGGCATCGAAGTTGTCCGAGCTGACTTCGGTCACGCCCTCGGCGAGCCGGCCGGACAGCGTGCCGCCTTCACCGGCGAAATCGGCGATCAGCAGGGTCATGTAGGGTTGATCGCCGCCGACCTTGAGATCCTGCGGCATCGGCCATTCCACTTCCAGGTTGAGCGGGTCGGATGAATCGGACATGGGCAAACCCTCAAGGTCGGAGGACGGGAAGGGTCCATCGATGGTGCCGCCGCCGGGGGAGACCCGCCTCGCGGCGTCATATGCGCCAGTATGCGAACCGCCGCCGGGCGTGTCCAGTCGGGAAACTCCGCCGGGTACGGAGGTCCGGATCGCGTGCTTCCCGATAGAGTAGAGCGATGCCTCCACCGGATCGTCGCCCGGGCGACCTTCCGGACGCCGCCCGGGAGACGATCAGGGTACCTTCGCGCCGGCCGCGCATTCCATCATCGCGGGGCAGCGATCTCGAGCCGGGCCGTCAGCGCTTGCCCTTCCGCGGGCTGGTCCGCAGCCAGGTGTCGATCTCCTTGCGGAAGGCGTCGTCCGGTGTTTCATCGCCCCCGCCGAGCAGGGCCCGGCTGACCACCCGGGAAGCGACCCGGGCTTCAGGACCGGCGCCGAGTCCGGCGTCCGCGAAACGCTCATCAAGCTGGTCGTACCCGGCGGCCAGCGCCTGGGCCTTCATCCGGTCGATGATCGTGCCGCAGTCGTACACGTTGTACTTGAGTCAGTTGATCAGAAAGCTTTTTACCTTCGCTTCGACGATCCCGTTCATGGCAATCCTCCTTATGCTGAAGACGATCCTGAACTCTTCGGGCGGCCTCGCCCCGTGCGAAGCCCGTCCCCCCGATCACTTGCCGCCGGCCCTGGGCCCCAGCGGCAGTTCCTTCGCGGTCATGCCCCGCGGTGTCATCACGAACGACCACACCGCATCCGCATACCGGCTTGAGGCATACCACGCCGGTATCGGGCCCATCACCGTGACCTGTTCTTCCGGCGTACATGCCGGCAGAAAGCCCCGCAGCACGCGGGGATCGTAGAATCGCAACCGGAACTTCTTCCCGGCTTCATCCTTGACCATCAGGAGCGTGCGCAGGTGGCGCCGCACCTCGTCGAAGTTGCCCGGTGCCTGCAGCAGGATGCCGTGGTTCCCGCCCCAGCGCTCCAGCAGCCACTCGGCGAAGGGGCTTGCCAGGTTGAACGTGCTCAGGTGCGGGGCCACGTGATCGAGCATTGCACCCAGCTCTCCGGCGTACAGCGACTGGGTGCGCAGTCCCGCATCAGCCGCGAGCCGGGGCGCCGTTGCGTCGATGGCCGCGTCCAGCACCGCGTACCACGGTAAGGAAGGCAGTCCGTGGCGCTGCAGCACGTCTCGCACCGGCGAAGCGGTAAGCACCTGATTCATGCTGACATCCCTTCTCATTCTGGTGCTGTCCCGGTTGCGGATGCCGGCGTGGGATCGAGAACCATGAGCCTGGAAAGCTCCCTGCCGGCTGATCCCATGACAAAGATCTTCTGCGGCCGCTCCGAAGCCGGCAGCACCGCTCCCAGCTTGAACTGCCAGGTCAGGTCTTTATCCGTTTGCCAATCCTGGGGAACCGGAGCCGACGCCCAGCGCAAGTCCCGGTCTATGCAGCCCATGGTGATGACGCTGATGGGCAGCCCGGGCTCGTCCTCCTTCGGCGGCGGCGCGAGCAACTGCCGCGCGGCTCGGCCGGCGACGCGCACCTGAGCGGGGTCACCGGCGCTGCCGCTTCGGTCAAGGTGAATCGCGACCTGTTGCCCGGGATCGAGATTGGGAAGCGGCAGGGGGGCGAACTCGAATGGTGCGGGATCGGTGCGGCCCGGCAGAGTGCCGGCGGGCCTGGGACGATGCTTTCCTTCGGGAACCGTGACGACGCGGGTCTTGGAGAGGACTTCGTCCAGCCAGACGAACACCAGGTAGTCCGCCGCCTCCGGGGGCAGGCCGAGTTGGTCGCAGAGATCCACGTTGAAGAGCCCCTCCACCGCCACGCGCTGCGCCTCGCCGGGGTTGGGCGGGGGCGGATCGGGAATCATGACCGCCGAGATGGGCACACCGTGGGCGCGCTCGGCGTGATTGAAATGGGTAGCGCCGGTCTTCACGTTGATGGCGACGATCTGCAGCGCGCCGGGAATGCGACCGCCGTACATCTGGGCATAGCGCCCCGGCAGTCGAAATGCCCCCAGCAGCGCCAGCGTGGCCTTATCCTTCCGCGTGGCAGGCAGCGTGACCCATTCCAAAGCGAAGCCCTGCTCCGGGAGGCGCGGAGAATCCGGCTCGCGGGTGTACCAGGGGCTGGCGGTGATGGCGACGTTTGCTGGCAAGACACGATCTCCTCTATCCGGCGTCTAGTAGCCGTCGGACCCGGTCTGGGGCAGTTTGCTCAGGTCGCGGCCGCGGCAGGCGTCGGCACAGCCCGGATGGAAGGCCGTGGCGCCGGTATTGGATTCGAACATGATGCATTGGTTCGTGTTGAAGCTGCAATGGTGTCCGTTCTTGTAGTAGGTCGTCGCGACGGCCGTCCCGTCGGGCAGCGTGGTCGCGGCCAGGCCCATGGCATGGCCGGGCTCATGCATCATCGTGTTGAGCGTCGAATTGGTGAGCTGCGCTCCGGTGAAGGCCCGCTCACGCCAGCGGCATCCGATGATGGTCGCAGGACCGGTCTGCAGGCCGGATCCCTCGCTCCAACTGTTGAACTTGAGCGTGACGTCGACGGGCCGGGTCGCCGGGTCGAGTCCGGCTATGCCGCCGAGGTCGATCTCGATCACGTAGGTGTCGTACGGGTTGTCGACCGTGAGCTTGCAGCGGTTCTGCGCAAGGCTTCCCGACTTGCCTCCCGCGACGCGTTCGCGATAGGTGGCCGACACGAACCACTTCCGCGGGTCGATCGTGTAGTTGCTGGCCTGCAGGGTCACGTTCTGCTTGGGTGCGGTGAGTCCGAAGATTTCCGTGCTTTCCTTCTCGTCCCAGGCGATGGTGTCCATGAAGACGAGCTGGAAGTAACGCGGTGCGCCGGTCCCATCGCGCAGGGCGCT
>CAYVVX010000240.1:0-7618 GCA_964455315.1 uncultured Planctomycetales bacterium
GGGTGTCACTGTAGAGATTGGCCCGGACCACGTTGCCGCGAACGACGAAGGCCGTCTCCTGGCAGGTGATGCCGGCGCCCCGGCCCTGCTGGATGGTGAAACCGTCCACCACGCGGGGCGGACCACTGCCACGCAGGCTCACCACCACCCCGCCGTAGGCGCCGTCCAGGATCGTGCGATACACCGCCGGCTGACGCTCAGCGCGCGAGCTCTCGTGCCCCGCAAACCCGCCGTACAACGCCAGGCCCTTCGTCACCGTGAGGCGTTCGGTGTAAGTACCCTGTGCCACCCACAACTCGTCCCCGTCCGCCGCCAGCGCCACCGCGCGACCCACGGTCTGCACTGCCGTCTCCCAGTCCACCCCCGCCCGTGTGTCGTCCCCGTCCACCCGGACATGGACCGTGGCCGCCACGAGACCCGGACCAACGACCAGCCCCCACAACGCGAGCATGGACAACCCGCGGATCCAACGTCGACGCGTATTCATGGGAAACCACCTTGCAGGACTGGACAACCGCCACGCCATGGTCAGATTCTTACCCGAAGTCACTCGAAACTTCAAGCCACGACACCTCAGCTTCGCTGATGACGACACCGCGGATTCATCTGGATCCGGGCTGGCGGTTACGCAGCGCCCACGTAGAGGCTGGAGTCGGAGGAGGGACTTCCCGGCTTGGATCCTCCGCCGATTCCGAACATCGGGGATGGCGCTGAGGGAGGCGCCGCTTGCACTTGTGGTGCGGGCTTCCCGTTAGCGCTCACGAGAACTGACCCGGGTGTGCTCATGAGAAGTGAGCCACCTGGGTGAAGGGCGGGAGGATTTCCTTTCCAAGGGAGGGAGGTCGCGGACGCAGAAAACCCTTGCCCCACCTCGACGGCCGAGGGCCGTTTTTGGTAGGACAAGGGCGCTTTAGCAGACTTCAGTGTTCATAGCGAGAGCCTAGCTTTTTTGCAACCCAGATCGCGGCGGGATTTCGATTCGACCGGAGGTGGTATCGGAATGGGGCGGTGGCGCCGGTGGTGTTGGCGTATTACGTCGAGCTGCGATCGGTGTTGCGGAACAAGCCGTGGCTGCGGAAGTGCCAGGCGCGGTGCTGGCACTGCGGGATATTTTTTCTGACCGACCGGCGCAACGCCGGGCGGGAGGATTTGGGCTGTCCGTTTGGCTGTAGCCGGGAGCATCGGCGGCGGGAGTCGACGCGGCGCAGTGTGGCGTATTACCGGGAGCCGGAGGGCAAGGTGAAGAAGCAGGCCCTCAACGGACAACGGCGCTCACGTGGGAGGAAAGCATCCCCTGGCTTGGGGGATCGGGCTTCGCCATCGTTACGGCGGATCCTGGCGTATTTGTGCGTGCTGGTGGGGCTCATCGAAGGGCGACGGGTCGAGCGCTGGGAGGTCATCGGGATGCTGGAGCGGACGCGGAGACAACACCGCATGGTGCGCACGCGTCGGTTGGATCAGAGTGTGGCCTGGTTCAATGAACGACCGCCCTGAACATCCCGAACGCCGTTGGAGCACCACCGCGCTGGTGGAAGTGGCCCAGTTGGATCTTCGTTACGAGGGCTGCCGGCTCCGAGCGCCGGCCGTGGAGGCCCGGCTTTTGTCGGCGATCGCCGCCGGCGGCATCCAGGAGCCATTGCAGGGGGTGGAGGTCGCTGGCGTGCGGATCCTGCTCAACGGCTTCAAGCGCCTGCGCTGCGCGCAAAAGCTGCATCTGGCCACGGTGCCGTTCGTGGCGCTGGCCGCGGACGAAACCGCCGGCATCGTGTGGTTGTTGCGCGCGTCCAACGATCACGCGTTGTCGTTGCTCGAACAGGCCCGGTTCCTCGATGAGCTCAAGGGCACCGGCGGCCTGAGCGTGGCCGAGATCGCCCCGCAAGTCGGGCGCAGTCCGGCCTGGGTGAGTTTGCGTCTGGGCGTGCTGGCGGCGTTGAGTCCGCTGGTGCGCGGTGCGCTCTTCGACGGGAGCTTCCCGGTTTACTCCTACCTCTACACCCTGCGCCCGTTTAGGCGTCTAAAGGGCGCGGCGGCCATCGACGAGTTCGTGGCGGCGTTGCGCGGCAAAAAGCTCAGCGCCCGGCAGATCGAACAGTTGGCGCACGGGTTTTTCCGCGGGCCGGAGTCGTTGCGGGAGCAGATCCGCCGAGGGCATCTGGCCCTGCCGCTGCAACAACTCAAGGAGTTGCCCGAGGATCCGGACGGAGGCAGCGAGTTTGAACGCGTGGTGGTCGCGGATCTGGAGCAGGCCCAGAAGCTCCTGGTCCGACTCATGACCAAGAGCGCCGATCCGAGCCGGCTCTCCAGCCGTCCGTTTCGCGCCCAAGCCCATTTGCTGTGCGCCGGGTTGCTCTCCCGGTTGCCCGCCTTCACCCAAACCATCCAAAAACTCCATGATCACTGCGGATAAACGTCAAGCGGTCTTCCTCATGCATCAGGAAGGGGTCTCCAAGCGGGCCATCGCCCGGCAACTCCGACTCAGCCGCAACGCCGTGCGACACATCATCGCTCAGTCCGGGCAGATGCCCCCGCCCATTCGCCCCCCGCGGGTCGTGCTGGATGCGGACCTGTTGCGCCAGCTGCACCGGGAGTGTGGGGGCTACGCCCAGCGCATGACCGAAAAGCTGCGGGAAGAACACGGCCTGAGCGTCAAATACTCGACCCTGACGCGGCATCTGCGGGACCTGGGCATCACCGGCCCGAGTCCGGCGCGCTGTCAAAAGGTCCCCGACGAGCCCGGAGCCGAGATGCAGCACGACACCAGCCCGTTCACGGTGCTGGTGGGTACGCAGCGGCTCCGGCTCCAAGCCAGCCTGCTTTATCTGCGGTATTCCAAGCGGCGGTATCTGCAGTTCTACCCCCTCTTCGATCGCTTTCACCTCAAGTGCTTCCTGCATCTGGCCTTGATGCATTGGGGCTATGCGCCGCCGCTCTGTGTCATCGACAACACCAATCTGGCCCGCTGGCGCGGGCTGGGCGCCGACGCGGTGATGGTCCCGGAGATGGAAGTCTTCGCTCGGGGCTACGGCTTCAAGTTCCTGTGCCATGCGCCCAAGCATTCGGATCGGAAAGCGGGCGAGGAACGCAGCTTCCTGACCGTCGAAACCAACTTCATCCCGGGCCGCACCTTTACCAGTCTGGAGGATCTCAACCACCAAGCCCTGGCGTGGTCGACCGTGCGGATGGAACAGCGGCCCCAAGGCAAGGCTGGCCTCATTCCCGCTGTGGCCTTCGAATACGAACGCCCGTTCCTGACGCCCCTGCCCCGGCACCTCCCCGCGCCTTACCAACTCTTGGACCGTTCCATCGACGAATACGGCTTCGTCGCCATCGACGGCAATTACTACGAAATGCCCGGCACCGGCCGGGGACAGGTCCAGGTGTTGCGCTACCTCCATCACGTGGTCCTTTGCCAGGATCGTCGCTCGGTGATCCAATACGCCCTGCCGCCCTGGGGCGTGAAGAACCAGATCGTGCGCGCGCCCGGCCAGCCGGCGCGCTATCGCCCCCGCCATCTCCAACTTTCCAGTCACGAAGAGGCAAAGCGTTTGCGCGCCCTGGCGCCGGAAGTGGCCGCCTACGTCGACTTCATTCTCGGCGCCCCGGGTCTGTTGCGTCACCAGTTCCTACGCCGGCTCTGGGCGTGCCACCAACGCTGGGGCAGTGCGCTCTTCGGGCGCACCGTGGAGCGGGCCCACCGCTATCACATCACCAGCCTGGAGACTCTGGAACGGATCGCCCGGTTGCTCCTGGACGACCCCGCGCTGCCGGAGCCCCTGGTCGATCCCGAGCTGGAAAAACGCCCCGCCTATCAGGAGGGCTCCCTCACCGACACCCCGGACCTCTCGCGCTATGATGACTGACCCCCTGGCGGCGCAGCTGAAATACCTCCGCCTCACGGGCCTCTTGGCCCGCTGGGACGACCACTTGAAAGCCGCCGCCCAATCCAATCTCTCGCATGCCCGCCTCCTGACCCGCGTGATCGAGGAGGAATACCGGCTCAAGTGTGACCAGGCCCGTGAGCAGCGCCTCAAGCTGGCCCAAATCCCGGAGAAGCTCCTTCTGGATACCTTTCCCTTCGATCGCCAGCCCAAGCTCAACCAGAAGAAGATCCTGGCCCTCTACGACTCGATGGCCTTCCTCAAGGACAAACAAAACATCCTTTGGCTGGGCGGCACCGGGGTCGGTAAGACGGGATTGGCGACGGGCTTCCTCATCCAGGCCATCCACCAGGGAGCGCGCGGTCGTTACGTGCTCTTCGCCGATCTTCTGCACGAACTGCACCGCTCCCAGGCCGACCGTTCTCAGGCTCGTGTCCTTCGTCGCTATCTCCAATACGATATCCTTTTGGTCGACGAAATTGGGTACGTCGAAGCCGAGCCCGCGCAGGTCGGGCTCTTCTTCACCCTCCTGCACAAACGCCACCGACAGCGCTCGACCCTCATCACCTCCAACCTGGGGTTCAGCGAGTGGGCCTCCTTCCTGAAGAACCCCCATCTGACCGCCGCCTTGATCGACCGGCTGACCGAATCCAGCCACGTCTTCAACATGAAAGACTGCGTCAGCCTGCGCCCCCGAATGACCGAGCCGTGAACTGGCGTGCCCGAGCCGAGCGCCTGCGCGCCCTCCCGCTGCCGGTCGTCCTGGCGGCGTTGGAGGCCACCCCCGATCCCGGCGACCGGGCCAAGTGGCGCACCGCCCGCGGCGTTCTCTCCGTCACCGGCGCCAAGTTCATCAACTGGAACCAAGGCGTCGGGGGCGGCGGCGCCATCGACTTGGTGATGCACGTGCAGCAGCTCGGCTTTGGCCAGGCCCTGCAATGGTTGGAGGAGCGCTTTGACCCCGGGTCGCCGGTCGAACCCGGCTTCCGCCCGGCACCCCGGGCGCTGACGCTCCCGCCTCCGGCCGTCCACCACTGGCCTCGCGTGGAACGTTACCTCATCGAACAGCGGCGACTGCCGCGCCCGTTGCTCACGCCGCTCGTTCACGCGGGGATCCTTTACGCGGACGCACGGGCCAATGCCGTCTTCCTGTTGGGTGAGACCCCCGCCACCGCGGTCGGCGCCGAACTGCGCGGCACCACCTCTGGGTCCTGGCGCGGCATGGCTCCAGGCTCCCGCAAAGATCACGGCTGCTTCTCGGTGTCCACCGCCTCCGTGGACGCCCTCGTCCTGTGCGAATCGGCCATCGACGCCCTCAGTTGCCACGCCCTTCATCCGGCCTTTCGCTGCCTCTCCACCTCCGGCGCCAGACCCGACCCTGCCTGGCTCACCGTCTTGCTCCGTTTGGGCCTGCCCATCTTCTGCGGCTTCGACGCGGATCCCACCGGCGACGCCCTGGCCCAACGCCTGATCCTGCTTCATCCTGCGGTCCGCCGACTCCGCCCACCGGCCAAAGACTGGAACGACGCCCTTCGTCTCCATCCGCGCTGAACCCGTTGTTCCCGTCCTCTTCCGCGCTCCGCGCTTGTCCATTCCCTACTCGGAATCCGATCTCTCCCTGGAAAGGAAATCCCTCTGCCCTTCACCCAGGTGGGTCACTTCTCATGAGCACACCCGGGTCAGTTCTCGTGAGCGGCGACGGGGCTTCCAGCCTGCACTCCCGCGGTTCACGGTCGCTGGGCATGGCCACCAGCCTGGGAGAGCTTCCCCTGACGTCCCACTCACACCCTCACTGGCGGCGCAGCCTCCACACCCCTTTCAGGTCCTCCCCGATCGTCCGCACCAGCCGCACCCGCGAGTCCGCATCGTCCACCCACCGCACCGGCAACTCGGCGATCCGATACCCCTGCCGCTGCGCCCGCACCAGCAACTCGGTGTCGAAGAAGAAGCCCGGGTCTCGCACCCCCGGCAGCAACGCCTGCGCCGCCGCGCGCGACAGCGCCTTGAACCCGCATTGCGCATCCCGCACCTTCAGCCCCAGCACCCGGCGCAACAGCAAGTTGTACGTCCGGCTGATCAGCTCCCGCTTCCAGCCCCGCGTGGTGTGCGACGCCGCCAACAACCGCGAACCGACCGCCAGGTCGTACCGCCCCCCGCCAATTGCCTCGATCAACTCCGGCAGATGCTGGAGATCCGTGGAAAGGTCCACATCCATGTAGCTGAGCACGTCCGCCTCGCTCCCCAGCCAAGCCTCCTGGAGCGCCCGCCCACGCCCCGCTTGATCCAAGTGCAGGACGCGCAATGCGATCGCTTCCGGTTCCCGGCCTTCGGACCTCGGCAACGGGCAGCGCCCCTCCCCTCCTGAATCCCCCGTCTCCGATCCCCGATCCCCGATCCCCGACCTCCCATCCCCTCCCTCCGATCTGCTATCTCCCATCTCAGATCTCCAATCCCTCCTCCCCCGCTCCTCCGCGAGACCGCGAGCCAACTCCAGCGTCCCATCCGTCGAACCGTTGTCGGCGATGACAACCTCCCACCGGTACGTTCGTTGCCCGGCCAGAAACGCCAGCACCCGGCCCACACTCGCGACCACTTGCGCCTCCTCGTTGTACACCGGCAACGTGACGTTGACCTGCAGCATAACGCCTCCAACACGCTCACCGGGAGCTCCCCGTGAACCTTGTGGTGCGGGCGTCCCGCCTGCACCGGAGGGGTTCCTGGTCCCTGGGCATGGTCGTGAGGCCAAGGCAGCTCCCCCCCGGCTGCCCCAATCCTGCCAATTTGAGCGCGGCTCCCGGACGCTCCCGGGACCCACCCTCCTCCCACAGGAACCCGCAACGCGGTAGCAGCACGTGGTTGAAGACGTACCGCACCCACCGCGCGGGCAGCCACTGCACCAGCCACGTCACCCCCATTGCGGCATGTCCCTTCATCCCGGCCCGGTACCCATACCGTTCCATCGCCCGCCGCCTCGCCCGCAAGGTAGCCGCGACCATCTCGCGATGCTGCCGCACCGAGGTGTTCGCCCCGGTAATCCGCACCTGGGTCAGGCGCTCCGGCAGGTTCGCCAGGCGGTAACGCCACCCCAGACGAAGCCACAGTTCGAGATCTTGAACCAGGTTGAAGGCCTCGTCGTAATCCCCGACCTCCGCAAGGCACTCCCGCCGGATGAGCGCCGCCGAATGGCAGAGCGGGTTCCGATACCAGAAAGCACGCCGGCACGCCTCGTGGGTCCCAGGATAGTCCTTGGATCCGAACACCCGGCCGCCTCCGTTGATGAGCTGGCAGCTGCTCCCGCACACCGCCACCCCACGGTTCTCCTCCCGCGTCAGGAAATCCACTTGCCGCTGCAGGCGTTCGGGCAGCCAAATGTCGTCGCTGTCCAGCGGGGCGATGAAGGTGCCGGAGGCCGCCTCCAACCCCAGATTCAAGGCGGCGGCTATCGTCAACCGCTGCGCCGGTCGCCGCGCTGTGATGCGGGAGTCCTTACCCACCCAGTCTTGAATCCGCTCCCACGAACCATCGGTCGAACAGTTGTCCACCACCAGCAGATGCCAATCGGTCCACGTCTGCCCGAGCACGCTCGCGATTGCCTCGCCCACAAACCGAACGTGGTTGTGGCTGAGCAGCAGAACGAAGACGGCCGCCGGATCGCTCATCGCACCTTAGATGAAATGCATTGGACCCGAGGGTTCGGTCGTGGTTCCCGCAACCTTCCCACCACCATTCCCAGCGCTCCC
>CAYVVX010000241.1:0-5445 GCA_964455315.1 uncultured Planctomycetales bacterium
AAGGGATGAGGGCCGCGGGTTGTGAACTGCTTACCGCGTACTGTTTACCGCTGATGCCACTGGCGGCGGGCTGGTGTTCTCCTGACGGCGGTCAGGGCGGGGGGGCGAAGTCCTGGGGGAGGGCGCGGACGATGGTCATGGTTTCGATGCTGACGCGGATGACCTGGCCGACGAGGCGGACGATGTATTCCGGGTCGTCTTCGCGGTTGGGGTCGGAGGTGATGGAGTTGCGAGACGGTAATCGCGGCGTCCAAGCGTGGGCCATCGACTCTGTGGTGACAGGCGATGAGTTCAAATGATCAATCGAAAAGGCATGGCGTCTCGACCCGTTGAAGGCTTGCACCCAGTTCTGGCCAGCGTTGCAGAAATGGTGCAGCCGAGATGCGACCGAGTTCGCTCGGTTCAATCTTGTTTAACCCACCGCCGTAAACGCGACCTTCGCCACGCAACTCATACCCGGTCACTTGCCCGAGCAGGGCGTGGACTGCTTCGGCGCGTTCTGGATGGTATCGAAGCATCAGCGCAAGTCCGCGCGCAGGCTGAAGCATCAGGTAGAGGTTGGTGCCGATTGCCTGCGACCGATTCCAGATGAACCGGAATGGCTGCTTCGTAGCCGAGCCGCGTCCCATGTACGTACAAAGAAAAGGAGCGGGCTCGCGCCGTTCTTGCTTATACCAAGGGATGCGCTTTCCAACGAGATAGCCGTCTAAGATGCCAAGCTCCTTTGCAGTTTGCAAGTATTCCCACAAGGCCGGGTGGCGACTCTTGACTACCGGTTCCGGGAGATCGCAGTCGATCACGCAGAGTTGACAATCAATCTGAGGATAACCGTCGTCGTCCGCTTCGATTGTGGTCATCTTAAGATGGCGGGGGCTGGGGAGGATTGGGCGGAGGTACTTCGCCGGAAGTCCACGGCGCTGCGCGTCTGTGCGGCTGAGGATGAAGAACTTGTTGCTGCCAGTAGCGATGCCGCGCTGGACTCGAAAGAAGTCGGCGAGCATCGGACCGCTTCCGTCACTCAATGTGTGGCGGTCATTCTTCGCGTGACTAGGGTAAGCGGTCCACTTGCGTGACTCGCGCAGGCGCTCCAGCGGAATGAGATCGCAGGCTTGAGGATCAGCTAGTGTGCCTCCGAATGTGAACTCGACCACGTGATTCTTCTCGGGTGCTGCCTTGCGGAACACCAGTACTACCGACGATACCAAAGCGTCACCGAATTGCACATCGTCTGGACAAAAGCGGTGGGCACGAATGAGGGTAACTCGATCCACGAGGAACCTTTTCAGGGCCGCGCCATAGTTGACATCCATGAACTCCGATGGGATAAGCCAGGCGGCAATCCCGTCGTCCGCCATCCATGCCGTACCGAGGAGTAGAAAGTAGATGTACAGCCCCGAAAGACCGTTAACCTCTACGCCGGTCAAGGCCATGACAACTTGCTGCAAGCGTTCCTTGTCTCCCCGGTTGATGTGGTGATGACGAACATAGGGTGGATTAGCCAAGACCACGTTAGGCGAGGGTGGGCATGCATCGCTATCGACGATCCGCGTGAAGTCCCCATGCACAACCTCAAGACCAGCCCCCTCCCACAGGTCACGGGCGACGTCCGCGAAGACGGGATCAAGCTCTACGCCAAATGCCTTTTCAATTCGGTTTGCACCGAATACGGCAAGTGCCGCTGAGAAGAAACTCCCTGAGCCGATGGAAGGATCGGCGAAGCGGACAGTGGTTCCTGATCCTTCGATCAATGAAGCAACGTACCGGACGATATCTACGGCGAGCGCGTTTGGAGTCGCGAACTGGCCTAGCCGATTGCGCTCTGCGGCTGACTTGCGGAGATCGATGGCCTGCTGAATTGCCTGTCGTCTGACTTCAACGGTATTGCGTTCGTGAGTGATCATGCCATTCACAGCCCAAGCTTAAAAAGGTCGTCGATTCGGTGTTCCCAGACCCAGTCAATGCCTTCAGCGGCCTCGTATCCCAGGTAATCTGTGCCGAAATAGCCGCATAGAAACAGGATGAACTGAACCTTCTCACCATAGGTCGATTGAAGCTGGCGGATCTTTGTTGCTTCTTCTTTGCGACGCTTGTTCGTATTGGTAAAGTCGCCAGCCGATTTGGCTTCGATCAGCACCGGTATTCTGTTCTTGCGCAGCTTCTTGGGTTGAATCACTACGTCAACCGGTATGTTCACCTTAAGGGAGGCGCCGACAGCTAAGTTCATGCGAAACGTGTATGAAGCTGCTTTCATCTCGGTCGGCGGTTGCCCAGGCGGATGTGCACGCTTCTCGTAGCCCCGCTTGTCAAGCCAGTCCCCGATCACCGCAAGTTGGCGCCTCTCTTGTGCGTTGCGGATAATGGGGTTCGCTACCGCGCTGCATAGGCGATCAGCGACGATGGTGGATGCTCCGGTTGAGTTCATGCGCAGTTGGATCTTTGGCGTCAGCCAACCAGGGGAAGATGTCTCGATCCAGCAGCTTCGACAGCACACGGCAGATTCTGCTCAAGTCTTCGTTCAGATGCTCGCGGTCCATTCGAGCTGGCAGCTTACCTTTCTCCATGTTGCCGAGAAGTGATTTGCCTACGTCCGCAAGTCCCTTGAGGCGGTCCACCGCAAGTGGTGGGGCTGTGCACATTCGGAGCGTTGGGAGAGCCTCCGGGCTTTCGCGTAAAGTGTCAACATCGATATCTCGGAGGTTTCGGGTGGCGATCAGGGCGGCCTTGACGTGCTCAGTGGTCTCGACCCGACTTGAGCGAAATGCGTCAGGAGCGAATCGCATGAACCACTGGTTGAACTGATCAACCGAAGCAGCGATATCAGCCTTCCAAAGGTCCGGCCTGTCTGAGTTGATGCGTCGTATCGACATCTTACTTCCATCATGGGCGCGTCGTCGCCTGCGCATTGCGGATTCCCATAATACGGTTGGTGTTAGGGATGATCAACTGAATGATTGAGCGGTGTCCTTGGCTTCCCAGTAGCCGCGGACGAGGTTCATCTGGTCCTTGAAGGTGCCGTCGGGGATGACGGTGCGGCCGTTGACCTTCTTCTGGTGCTCGGCGATGAGGGTCCAGTTGTGTTCCTTTCCGGCGGCGGCGAGGAGGGCGAAGAAGGCGGGTCGGGTGCCCTGTTCGTAGAGGACGTTCTGGAAGGCGAGGTCCTGCAAGTCAGCGTAGTACTGTTCGATGAGCCTGGGGAGCTTGGATTTGCGGGATGGGGGCAAAGTGGTCTGTCTCCGAGAGATTGCTTCCGGGTCGCCGGGGGTGAGTTTATCGGGGGGCGGGGGGGCGTTCCAGGGGTTCGCCCGCGTGGGGCTTGACCGCCTGGCTGCGGGACTTCGCTCCTCCGGAGCGGAGACGGCGGGGTGTTAGCGGTTCTCCCGGGGCGTGGTTGGTGGACGCTGGGCGGCGTGTTCGCGTTGGCCCCTCGCACGCGAGGGGGCTAAACGGGCAGGGGTTGCCGGGGAAGAACACGTCGGGGGGCTGAAGCCGGGGTGGGGTGCGCGAGTGGGGCGCGACTTGTCGTCGGATGCCCCGCGCGGGCTGAAGGCCCGCGGCTCTTTGGGGGAGGGGGCGAGCCACATCTGTCCTGCTTCAGTCGGAATTGGAGAGCAGGGCCACGCGCCTTACGCCCACCCCGCCTTCTACAGCTCCGACTCCGGCCGATCCGCCGGCTCCAGCGGGCCGATGAGCTGCTCGATGCTGGCGTCCTCCCACTTCATGTCCGCCTGGATGGCCCCCTTGTCGCACAGCCGGTACAGCATGGCCAGCACCTGCCCGTAGTCCACCTCCACACCGGCGACGCCGTCGCGCGTGGTGCGGTAGTCCTCCCCCAGGAACCGCACCAGCAGCGGCACCAGCAGCGACGCCTTGATCGGCCCCAGCACCGTCTCCCCGGTCTCGCTCTTCTTCAGCACGGTCACCTTGTCCTCGCCGGCCTGGGCGGTCAGCGTCACCAGCGAGCCGGGCTCGGCATACAGCAGCGGCGGGCGCAGCCGCATCTTGTCGCCGCCGATCAGGGCGATCCGGCGGACGGTGCTGCGGCGAACGTAGATCATCGGCGGCCCGGACGTGGGCAGCACGTCCAGGATGAAGTTCTGCGACTTGGCGCCGACGTAGAGCGTGGTCATGACCGTTCGATCCGCCCGGCGCAGGGCCTCATACGCCAGGATGCGCGTGTTGGCGTCGCCCTGGTCGACAAGTTCCTGCAACGCGGCCACCGCGGTCATCGACGAGCCGCTGTCGCCCAGCTCCCGGATGGCGTCCAGCCGGAAAGGGCTCTTCATGTCGTTCGCATGCCGCACCATGACCTCCACCGCCAGATCGTCGCCCAGTCTCAGGCCGGTGCGGGCGGCGTGGTAGCTGACGTGGCGCTGCGGATCGGCATAGAGCGGCTGAATCGCGGGGATCACCGACGGGCCGGCGCCCTCCAGCGACAGCCCGATGTCATTGAACGGGCCGTCCGGCTTGCCCAGTTCGGTGATCAGCGCCTTGGTCCTGGCTTCGTTCACCACCGGCGACGGTGACAGCGGCAGATGCAGAACCAGCTCGAGGAACCGGCCTACCCGGCCCTCGTATTCCTTGGGCAGGTTGAGTGACACGTTCGTCGGCGAGGTGCCGTCGGCGGTCTTGGGCGTCGCCGGGAACCGGCGGTTGACCACGTCCTCCACCTGCCGCACCGTGCTGTACGACTCCATCATGGTGACCAGGGTCAGGCGGCGGTCCTCGACGTTGACCGCCCCGCCGATGATGATCCCCTCCCGGGCGTCGGCGGCGGCCGTGCCCCCCGGGCGGGTGAAGGGGTTCTGGAAGACCGGACCCTGGGCCCGGGCATGAACCCGGCCGGCGATGATCTCGGTGGGAGATACCTCCTTGAAGATTTTCAGCTCGCAGGGCAGCAGCACCCCCCCGGCCAGCGACCGCGCCGACGGATCCATGGCCCGCACGCGCACGTCGAAGATGCGCCCCCGGGCCGCGCCGGCGGGCACTTCCCCGAAGACCTCCACCACCGCCGTGTCCAGGCTGTCCAGCAGCTCCTCGGCGGTCTGGTGCCGCTTCATGTGCGGGTTCGCCGATCGGAACCGGCGGATCTCCTTGATCAGGTATTCGCGCACGCTCGGCGGGCAGTTGGCGCTGCCGTTGCCGCGCAGCCCGTAAACCAGCCCGAAGCCGGTCACGGCCATCAGCCGGGTGCCTTCCACGTAAGTCACCGTGCCGACCGTGCCTTCCGTCGCCACCGAGCCGTTCGACGGTGCGAACGCGGCCAGGCTCTCCACCGTGCCCTCCGGGCGGGCCGTCGGCGTGTCTTCTTCCTCGCGGAACACGCCGAGGATATCGGATTCACAGCCCGACGACGCGACCATCGACAGCAGCAGGCCGACAGCGATGAAAGGTCGGAAACGGAGTGGCAATAAGATCATTTTTCTGGTCATGAGAAACCCGGCCTGT
>CAYVVX010000241.1:5455-7608 GCA_964455315.1 uncultured Planctomycetales bacterium
CCTGTGGTTTGAGCAGTCCGCGATGCTCGGCGCCCTGCCGACCCGTGGCATCCGTTCCCGGTGGGAGGCGTCAAGCGGCGTGTATCGTCAGTACGATACCGGCTGATACGCTAATCCTCCCCAGGCGGCATGTCAACGCGTCGCCGCCCTGTCCGCCGTCCGAGGGTCCGTGACCGGAGCGGCGGGTACTCTCGCTTCCTCACGCCCGGAGGGCGTTCGATGGTTGCCAGGAGTGAGTGAGGCGCAGCCGAGCGAACCCCTGGTGGCCGGGTCCCTTCTGTTTTTTCTTCCTCGCCCGGTCAGGGCGAATGAAGTGAACTGCGGCGAGAGTCGTCTTATTGGAGCATGCGCCCGGGCGCTTCGTTCGCCCTGCCCGGCGAGGAACAAAGTATGGGTCTGGTCATCCAGGGGCTCGCTCGCTTCGCTCGCAGCGCCCCTGGCAACCATCATCGGCCCTGCCGGGCCGGGAAGGCGGATCGAACGCCCCGCCGAAACTGTCACGGACCCGCCGTCCGATAGGCGGTGATCCCGGCGGATGTCACCACGATCAGACGCTGCCCGCGGAGGTCGATCTCGCGGACGTCGGCCGATGGTCCCAGCGCCAGCCCGGTGCCGTCGTCCGACCAGTGCCCCTGGAAAGGATCGAGCACCCGCACGCTCAGCGCCGGTGAGCCGAGCGGGGCGCGCTCAGCATCCCCGGTGGACGCGGTCAACAGCACCATCCGGCGGTCGCCGCCCACCACCGTACGCACCCCCACCCCCGCGGGCGTCGCGATCCGATGCAGCGGCCGGCCGCTGTCCCGATCGAGCACGCTCGCCGCCTGCGGGCGCACCACCACGATCCGATCCTCGATGGCCTGCACGCCGACGGGAAGGCCGTCGCCGGCGGGCAGGCGGCGCTGCCACAGCGGCATCCCGCTGCCGATGTGCAGCGCCTGAACCGTGCCATCCTCCCCCGCCTGGAACACCGCCCGGGCACCGACCTCGGGATGCGTCCCGCGGGCCGCGATCAGCGGAACCTCCCACAACCTCCGAGCACCTTCAGCGGAGACACAGGTCAGCCGCCCCGCGCCGGTCGCGAGCACATCCCCCGACGGAGCAAAGCCCAGCCAGCCCACCTGGCGGTTGTCGCCGAACTCGTGCACCCCGGCCGTCGCCCCGCTGATCGCATCAAGACTCACCAGCCGCGTGCCCTGGTCGCCGGTCCCGCAGTACACCACCCGCAACCCGTCGGTCGCGGCCAATCCCTTCAGCGGCTTCTCGAGCCGCCGCTCCCACAGCCGCCCGCCGTCGATCGCGTCGAGCCCCACGCAGCGACCGTCATCGAAGAACGCCACCACCAGGGCATCATGCCCCACGCTGGCGACCAACGCCGGAAACATGGACGGATCGATCAGCGGATGGTCCAGCCGCTCCGGGGTATGGCCGAGGGTCCACGCCGTCGAACCGTCGTGCAGACGAGCCCCCAACACCTGGTGCCGCGTCGCCAGCACCGCGATGTTGCCCGCTACGCCGACCGGCATCACCGGCGCCGGCAACCTCGGCGGATCGGCATAGAGCGGCTCGCCGGTTTCAACTGAGAACGCCGCCAGCCGCCGATCCTGCTGTACCAGCAGCGGGGCCGCGGCGCCACCGTCGCGCGGATTCAGCAGCGCCCACGGCGCGGCCAGCCCGATGCTGAAGGCTTCCTCCCAGCGCCCCTCGAAGTCATCCCGCGTCCGACCCGGCCAACCCACCTCGGCCGATCGCCGGCGGAACACCTCGGCGAAGGATGCGTTGCCGTCATCCGCCAGCCGCGCCGCCGGAAAAAGCCGTCCGCCCCATGCCAGCCAGCGCAGACCATCCGCCACGCGAGCGGCCGCGAACTCGGCGTCGGCGATGGCCGCGATGTAGCTCGGCTGAAGGTAGGGATTCCACGGCTGGGCCTGGGTCATGGTCAACCCCTCACCGCCGGCAAAGTGCAGCGAACGGCGCAGCCGCCGGGCGAGCAGGATCGTCGCATCGTCAGGCCTGCCCGAGGCCGTCAACTCGCGGGCCATCAGCATGGCCGCCTCCGCCGCCGAACTCGACCACGGATAGCGCTCCATGACCCTGCTCAGTTCCGCGGGCCGTCGCGCGCGCAGCGCGTCGCCCAGGCCCGCACCCCCGTCCGG
>CAYVVX010000242.1:0-7608 GCA_964455315.1 uncultured Planctomycetales bacterium
GCTGCCTCTGCCCGATACCACCAGCGGCCCGTGCCAGGCCAGCGCGGCACACACGCCGTTGGAAATGATGTAGGGAGCAAAAACCACATCCGGTTTGAATTCTCGCAGCAGCCTCCGCACCCGCGGGGCCCGGGTCACGAAGAGGTGCTTGCCCGCGTGGATGTCGAACGGCTGGTTGCCGACGAAAACGCTGTCCACGCCCTCCACCCGGTCGGGATGAAAGCTGATCACCAGCACCCGATGGCCCCGACCGCTCAGAAACCGGGCGTAATGGGGTGTCCAGGGCGCATTGGTGTGGGCCACCAGGGCGATGCGGAGCCGGTCGGTGCCGGCCTGGTTGTCAATCACGTCGTCGCCGGACATGGCTCAGAGCACCGTTGTGGCCACGGGCCGCGCCGCGTGATCGGTCGCCGAAGGCATGGGGTCATCCGGCGCCAGTGTCTGGTCGACAAACATCCGGAACCACAGCTCCAGCCACAGCAGAAGCCACAAGCGGGTGCCATGCCGCGCCCGCCGGTCCCGATGCTCGTCGAAGAGACGTTCGATATACGCATAGTTGAACAATCCGCGGGCCCGCGCGGTGTCACCCAGCACGATCTCCCGTGCGGCCAGCGCCCACGGACCCAGGAACCAGCCGTCCATGGGCACGGAAAAACCATGCTTCGGCCGGTAGACAACCTCGCGCGGAATGCGCCGGGCGGCCACGCGCTTGAGTAGATGCTTCTTCTCCCGGGAGCGCAGCTTGAGCGATGGATCGATCTTCGCGGCGAACTCGACCACCTCGCGATCCTGGAAGGGACTGCGCGCCTCCAGCGACGTCATCATCGTGGCCACGTCCACCTTCACGTTGTAGCAGAACGGCAGCAGCAGGTGCAGGTCGAAATGCAGGGCCCGGTCCAGCGGATCGTGCCCGTCAAACTCGCTCCAGACCTGCCGCGCGTAGTCGATCAGCACCTCGCGATCGGCCAGTCGCCGCCGGGTCGCGTCATCCGGCCAGATGCCGTCGAGATGGTGCATCCAGAAGTTGTTCACACCCGCGAACGACACCAGCGGGTCGGGATGCACGTAATGCAGGAACCTCGCCGCAGAGGCGACCTTGCCGCGGCTGCCGGAGTCCAGCAAGGTCCGCGATCCTTCCACCAGCCGCCGGATCACGCCGTTGGGCAGCCAGCGCCCCACCCGCGACGCAAGCATGAACGCCTGGTGCTGGCTGTAGCCAGCGAAGGATTCGTCGCCGCCGTCGCCGGTCAGGGCCACGGTCACATGCCGGCGGGCCGCCTCGGAGACGTAGTAGGTGGGAATCGCGGCCGCGTCGCCGAAGGGCTGGCCGAATTCCCACACCAGCCGCGGCAGAATCGACCAGGCATCCGGGGAGACCTCGAACTCGGTGTGATCCGTGCGGCAATGGGCCGCGACGATGCGGGCGGCGCCGCGCTCGTCATGGGCCGGGTCGGCGGTGCCCATCGCAAAGGTCTTGACCGGGCGGGAGGCGCCGTCGGCCATCCAGCTCACCACGTAGCTGCTGTCCACGCCGCCGCTGAGGAAAGCACCCAGCGGCACGTCGCTGCGCAGCCGTCGCTTGACGGCCGCGGCGATGACCTGTTCGCTGCCGTCCAGGGCCTCATCCAGGCCGCCGGTAAGCTTGTCGGCGAAAGAGAGCCGCCAGTACCGGACCTCCTCCTGCTTCTGGGGGGTCACCCGCAGGTAATGTCCGGGCAGGAGCTGCCGCACGCCCTCGTAGATGGTCTCACGGCCGGGAAAGTAGCGCCAGTACAGAAAACGGGCGATGCCCTCCGGGGAGACTTTCCACGCATCCGGATCGTAGGCCCACAGGCTCTTGATGTCCGACGAGAACAGGAGCCGGTCGGCGGTCCGCCCGTAGTAGAGCGGCTTCTTGCCCAGCCGGTCGCGGGCCAGCAGCAGTTCGCTGCGATTCGCGTCCCACACGGCGAAGGCGAACATGCCGTTGATCCGCTCGAGCAGCCCCTCGATGCCCCACGCCTCGTAGCCGTGGATCAACACCTCCGAATCGGTGTCGGAGCGGAACTGGTGTCCGGCGGCTTCGAGCTGCGGGCGAAGCTCGAGAAAGTTGTAGATCTCGCCGTTGAACACCAGCCAGACCGAGCCATCCTCATTGGACATCGGCTGGTGGCCGCGCGGGGAGAGGTCGATGATGCTCAGCCGACGATGCCCCAGCCCGACGCGGGGCAGCACCCTGGCCCCCGCATCGTCCGGACCGCGCGGCTCCATCATGTCGCGCATGCGGATCACGTCGTCCGTGTCGATCGGGCGATCGGTGAAGTCCAGGATGCCGCAGATACCACACATGAGGGAATATGATCGCAATCAGCCCGGCCGCAACGCCGAGTCGGGAGCCGCCCTGCCGACCATCTCGCAGTAAAGCCGCTCCATCTCGGCCACCACCGCGTTCCAGGTGAACCTGCGGCTGACCAGCTCGCGGGCCGCGGTGCCGAGACTGGCTCGCCGTTCAGGATCATCGAGCAGCGCTTCGATGCGCTCCGCGAGGGCGCCATCGTCATCGAGGGGGACCACCTCCCCCACCGAGGGAGATTCGATCAGCTCCTCCACGCCGGGAAACGCGGTGGTGATCACCGGCAGGCCCGCGGCCATGGCCTCCAGGATGGCGTTGGGGAAGCCCTCCGACCAACTGGTGAGGCAATGCACGTCGGCGGCGGAGAGCCATCGGTTCACGTCGTCACGATGCCCGACGAACAGCAACCGGCCAGGGATTCCTTCGCGAGCGGCGAGTGCACTTAACTCGTCCGGCGCCGTGCAGCGGCCTATGCAGACAAAGGTAACTCCCCGGCGACTGCGACAGACGCGCCCGGCCGTTCGAATGAACATCGGGAAGTTCTTAAGAGGATCCTGCCTGGCAACCATGAGGACGATGTGCTCGTCGGGGGAGAGCCCCAATGCTTCACGGATTGCCCGGTGACCTGCCTGCGGGCTGTCATCCGGGATCTGCACCGCGTTGTAGATCACTCGTACATCACCCGTTGACAGCCCGAAGCTTTGTTCAACATGACGTGCCGCCGCCCGGCTGTTGGCGAGCCTCATCGATCGTGACGCGAGCAGCCTCTCGGAGACGCGGTTGACCGAGTGTGGAGAGGCCACAAAGCCGCGATCGCTGGCAACGATGTGTTTCACTCCGCAGCTCACCGCGGCCCAGCGTCCCCAGAAGTTCGCGGAATAGAGCCAGGTGTGGACGATGTGCGGGGCGATTTCGCGCACGGTCTGCCGCAGTCGGCGGAAGAAGCCCCACACGGGCATGGAGAACTTGTCAAAGAAGACAGTGCGGACACCGGCCGACTCCAGTTGCCCGACAAGCGGCGTATCGGCTGGCGAATAGTGGCACACGGTAAGGTCGAACAGATCCGGATTCAGCCGCGTCAGGGTTCCCACCAGTTGACGCTCCGCCCCGCCGACGGCCAGCCCGGGGATGATGGTGAGAACTCTGATTCTGGACATGGGATCGCGTTCATCGACCGTGAAGAGCCGCGCGGCACCGGCCGGCGGTCTTACCCTTTCCCGCCACGATGCGTGAACAGGTACTCGGTGCATGCCTCGCCGGTCCTGATGTTGATCAGTTCCATGCCGAGACGGTCTCGACCGAAGGCCAGCACCTCTTCGATCTTGGCCGCTTCGTAGGGATAGCCCCCCAGCCAGTCGCGCACGTCGGTCATGTAATCCATGCCCCGGGAGTCTTTCTGGGCACGTATGCGCCGCAGCGGGTTCTTGAAACGCAGGAGGCAGGGCAGGATCGTGCGCCTGAGCACGTACCAGCATTCCATGCGCCTCTTGCCCAGCGATCCGGCGCGGTTGTAAGCCTTCTTCACTTCCGTCCAGTAGGGCGTATGCGAATCGGTGGTATACAGGGCGATGTAGAACAGCCCGCCGGGTCTGACCAGGGTAGCCGCGTTCTCCACCGCCGGCCACATCTGCCCGGTATGGTGCAGCACGCCCCAGGAATAGGCGATGTCTCCGGGCTCGATGGTCGCCATGAAGGACTTGTCCAGCACGGAACCCGAGAGCACCTTCCAGTCAGCCGGACCCTCGTAAAGCTCACACATCTTCCGCGTAGTCGAGACGGACGCCGGGTCGAGATCAAAGCTGAGAATGACGCTGGCCCCGGCCCGTGCCGCGGCCAGCGAGTGGATGCCGCTTCCGCAGCCGATATCGACGAAGCGTTTGCCCTTCAGATCCGCGAGCCCGAGGAAGTCAAGCAGGTGGCGCTGGGCGACCACCACGCGCTCCTCGCTGAAGTGCTGCTCAATGAACTGCTCCCAGTTCTTGCCAAAGGAGAAGGTGATCGTGTCGTTTTGAGTCATCGCGTTATCCTAATTGCCTCTTGAAGATTAAACCGCGCAGCGACCGTCAGTGTGACAAACATGCCCGGACGATGTTCTCCGATCGTCGCTTGTGAACCACCTAACCATGTTCAGGCCGGATTGAGATGGCCGTCGCGATAGGCCTGCAGGTCATCGTTCGCGGCGTACGACATGGCCCTTCTTCGAGCCCGCACGCGACTCAACGAGTAGGCGGCCGTGTACTTCTCCAAGTAGCCCACGGCCAGGTATGTGGGAAGCTCGAGGTATCCGGTGTTGGTGAACAGATTCGCTCCCAACATGATCCCGAACAAGGCGATGGCCTGCAGCTTAACGTCCCTGGGGAAATCTCCGGCACGCAGCATCCTTATCAGGCGAACCGATAAGGTCATGAGCCATGCCATGTACACCCATGCGGCGATGCCGCCATAGGCCATGTGCGTGTAAATGAAAGAGTTGTGGGCATTGATCCCGACCGAGGTGTGGGCCTGATCGGAACCGCGCCCGATCAGCACGGTGTCGAACAGATCCTCGACCGTCTCGTAGCTGTACACCGCCATACGCGCCCTCGCACTATGGTCCCCTGATTGAGCCCGTTCCGCCAGCCCCTCGAATGCGCTGGTCAACATCGGGATGATGATCGCCGCCCCCGCCACGCAGGCCAGGATCACCACCAGACCGCTTCCGTGTATCCCACGCGTGCCGACCGCCGCGACCAGGAAGACCGAGAGACCGCACAGACTTACCAGGATGCCGGCCCGGCTCACTGACATGAACACGTAATACATCATGACCGCGGCCAGGAACCACAGGAACGGGCGAAGCACCTTCGATCCGCGCAGCGACCAGAACAGCAGGCCGACACACAGGATGCCGCCCGAGGGTCCGATCTGGTTGGGGTTGGCATAGAGGCCGCCCACGTTCTCGACCCGGAGTCGCTGCACCGTGCGCGTGCCCTCGGTCACGCCGCCGAGCTGGATGGCGAGAATCATCAGCAGGCAGAAAATCATCAGCATTCGCCGGAAGCCCGCCTGGTTCTGGGCCACATAGCAGAACATGACCGTATTGGCCATCCACATGAAAAACAGGTTCAGCCCGCTCGCGAACAACGGCATCTTGCCGTGGCCGAAGACCTCCGTGATGTTGGCGAGGATGTTGATCGCCAGGGCGAACCACACTGTCATCGGCATGCGGTCTCCGCGCATCAGAATGATCATCGCGGACAGCATCCCGGCCAGCACCACTGGCCCGCCGCCGGCGCCGGGGAGGACCGCCAAACCGCTCTGCAGGATCAGGTTGCTGTTGATCATGGTGGCGTAAAGCAGGAACTCCACCAGCTTGCGGCTGAGGTTGGGCGGACCCGCCACCCCCAGCGCATCAGCCGACGGTCCCTGGTCCGCCTGGCGGCTATACAGCGGGTTCGGCTCCGAATAGGTATCTGTATACATCAGGCTGTCCTCCTGGTGGTCCTAGGACGTTCAGTTGCCGATCCGGTCGGGCCGCGGTTTCCGGGCGAAGCAGGCTGGATCGGCCGCGGCCGATGGTTTGTGCAAGCTGTGGTCATCTCATATCATCCGCCGACCCGCCGCCGGAAGCGCCGGGCACACATGAGGGAAAACACCCATGCAGCAGGACAAAATCACCTTCTCCTTCGGCAGAAACTGGGAGGAGTTCATCGCCCACAACTTCAGCGAAGAGCGAGTGGCCATCGCCCGCAACCACCTGCTCGGATTCCTCGGCATCAAGGATCTCCACGGGCGGACCTTCCTCGATATTGGCAGCGGCAGCGGCATTCATTCTTTGGCCGCGTTCCGGGCCGGCGCCGCCCGGGTGATCAGCCTCGATGTCGATCCATTTTCGGTCAGCACCACCCGCAAGCTCCGCCGTAGAGCGGGCGATCCGGATCACTGGCAGGTGCTGGAAGGTTCGATCCTCGATCCGGCGTTCGTCGCCAGGTTGGAACCTGCGGACATCGTGTATTCCTGGGGCGTGCTCCATCACACCGGCCGGATGTGGCCGGCTATCGCTAACGCCGGCGCACTGGTTCGGGAAGGCGGTCTCTTCTACATCGCCCTGTATACCACCGCGCCGCTCTCGGCGTTCTGGCTGAAGGCGAAAAAGGTCTACAACCGGGCACCCTCCCCTGGCCAGCGGCTTATGGAGCTGGGTTACTTCCTCGGCGTCACCTGTGTTTCGCGCCTGATCAGGTTCCAGAATCCACTGGCCCACGTCCGCCACTATAAGGCCAGCCGCGGCATGTCTTACTACTCTGATGTCAAGGACTGGTTGGGCGGCTATCCTTTCGAACACGCCAAGCCCGAAGAGGTGCTGCACTTCGCCCGGACCCGGCTGAACATGGAACTGGTCAACATGCGAACCAACCGCTCCGCCGAGGGCAACTCCGAGTACCTCCTGTTGAGACACCCGGCTGATCAGCCCCGGCCGCTCGCCAGTGCCTTTCCCGACCAGGTTCCGGCCGCGTAGCACTGACGCCGGCCGTTTCACGCCCCGCGCGGCGCTTCCCGGCCCGCGCCGGCGGCCCGGGGGTCACCGCGCACGAGATCTTCAAACACCTGGAGATACTCCTCTGCAATCCTCCGCCATGCGTAGCGCCGGCTGGCGGCATGCGCTTCGGCGGCCAGGCAAGACCGGCGATCAGGATCACCCAGCAACTCGTTCAGTCCCGCGGCCATGGATTCCACGTCGCCGGACCGGGTGATGATCGCGCCTCCGTGATCGCCGGCGTCCACGTTGCCCGGCGCATCGGTGATGACACAGGGAAGTCCGGACGCGAGCGCCTGGGCGTTGGCCTGGGCGAAGCCCTCGCGCTCGGAAGGATTGAAGAAGATGTCCGCAGAGCGGAGAACCCGCGGCACGTCCGCCATCGACACCTGCTCAATCAACCCCGCCCGGCCCGCGAGCCCCAGCTCGGCCACCAGCGGCGCCAGCGCGGAGGTGTTCCGGCCGACGATGGCGTATTGAGCCAGCGGATGCACGGCCGCGACCCGGGCGAAGGCCCGCAATCCCTTGACGTACGCCTTCTCCAAGGTATGTCGGCCCAGCGACACGATGATCAGGCAGTCGTCGGCAAGGCCCAGCCGCTCGCGAAGCAACTTCTGCGGAGGGATCTGGAACTCCTCCCAAGGCACGCCATTGGGGATATCGAGGATGCGGGCGCTGGTACCCATCGCTTCGATATCCATGCGTACCTGGCGGCTGAAAGCGCCGATGGCGTCGATCTCCAAGAGGTTCCGCCGCACCA
>CAYVVX010000243.1:0-7606 GCA_964455315.1 uncultured Planctomycetales bacterium
TACAGCAGCATGCCGCAGAACATGGTCAGGGCGTACTCGCCGCGACCTTCCTCGGCCGAGCCGGTCCACTTGGCCTTGAACACCACCGAGAAGACGAACGTGTAGATCACCAGCATCGCCAGCGGCGTCAGCACCGCCCACAGCAGCCCCAGCCGCGCCTCGCGGTAGCGCCCCTGGATGTCGCGGCGGGTCAACTGCCGGATCAGCCCGCGATGCGACCACAGGTTGCGCACCATCGCCGCCGGGTTCACATACGCCCCCAGCGGCAACCCCGCGCTGCGATGAATCACCTGCTCCAAGCTCAACTCCTCATCGCGTCCCGCGCCGTCGCCTCGCCGTAAACCTGCTCGGTCGCGTCGGCCATCTCCTCATCCGTCCACACCCGACAATCCCGGGCGGCGTTCGGATGCTCGCGGGCATACGCCAGCGCTTTCGCCAGCCCCGCCACCGAACCCGGCTCGAACAACAGCCCCTCATCGCCCACCTGGTCGGCGATCCCGGGCAGACGTCCACCCACCACCGGAACCCCGGCCGCCTGGGCCTCCAGCATCACGAAGGGCAGATTCTCCGGCCAGAGGCTCGTCAACGCCAGGATATCGAGCGTGCGGAGGAATTCCGGCATCTGACCGGCCGACACCTTGCCGAGAAACTCCACGCGAAGCCCCCGCCCCGCGTCACGAAGCACCTGCTCGTACCCGGGATCATCACAGCCACCCGCCAGACGGATTACCGTCTTGCACCAGCCCAGTTGACGGATAGCCGCCAGCAACAGATGCGGACCCTTGTGCGGGAGTATGGCTCCGGCGAATCCGACCGTCAATTCATCCGCCGGTTTGGGCACCACCACCGGCGGACGCGGCCACTCGAACCATGCCGGGCCCAACCCGTAGGGAATCCTGCGGACGCGGGAATGATTCAATCGCGGCTGAATCATCTCCATGGTGGCTCGCGAGGGGAAGATCACCCGGTCGGCCGCGTTCAGGCAATCGATCAACAGTTCTCTTCTCCGCGTCCACTGCAGCACGTCCCGCGCCGAGCCGCCGCGCATCGCCGCCTTCACCGCCAGGGCCCCGAGCGTCACGCCCGCCAGCGGCCGCGGCAGCCGCCCCAGCACCCTGCCGACCGCGCTGGGATGATCCAGCGCCGCGCAGCGCACGCACTCCGTCCACCCCGGCGTGCCGTCACACACGCTGCGATCCGCCCGCAGCAGCGTCGCCTTCGGGCACACCCACCAGAAGTCCATCGTGGTCACGACGAGGGGGATCTCCAGCAGCCGCGCCGCTTCCATCACCCCGCAACCCACATGCGCGGGGTTGGCGACATGAATCAGATCCGGTGCCTGCCCGCGCAGCCATGCCACCAGCGCGTCCGGAGGCAGACCGCGCACGGCCGTCCAGCCCGACGTCGGAAACGCGTGAATTCGCTGCTCCGCATCTACCAGCTCGCCGAGGCGTCGCGGCCCGTTCGCGCCCAGCGGATCCCCGGCAAGAAACGCGACCTCGTGCCCGCGTTTCCGCAGGCATTCCGCCAGCGTGCCCAGGTACCGCTCGGTCCCCTGGCCATAGGGTCGCCCGTACTGCATGGTGACGAACAGGATTCGCATGAAGGCATCGTGGTCCGGTTGATGTGCCGCGGACGGGTCGTCCCGAGAAGGATCAGGAGCCCGGGCTCGACACCTTCGCGCCCGGCACCGACAACCGCCCGCGCGATTCCTGAAGGCTCCCGCCGGGGATAGACTATGAGCGCCCGTGATGGCCCGCAAGGAGATCCGCGGTGCCCCCGCCGGCCGGGACGCCCGGAGGCATGGGCGCTGAAGGGGGACGCCCCGTTCCTTTCTGAGGATGCCATGCTCGCGTTGCTGTCGGTCTGGACCGGTCTGGTTTCCCTGTTGAGCGGGCTGCTCATGCTCGCATGGCGGCGCACGTTCACCGACCTGGGCGTGATCATCGGGCTCTACGCGGCGATCTTCGCGCTGACCTTCGCGGGCGTGGCGGCGTGGGCGTTGCGGAAGGAGGATGCCGCGGAGCCGGGCGTGCGCCAGCAGCGAACCCAGTGCAGGATCGGCGCCGGCATGGCCCTGGTGGGGATCATCATCGTCTACGGGCTGGTCGCCGCCGATCGTGCCGCCGGCGGCTCATGAAACGCAAGCGGCCGACTCACAGGAGTCGGCCGCAGGCAGCGGGATGCGTGCATCGGGAGCGGGCTGAAGCCGCCGGTACGGCGGAGCCGCCAACGCGGGCTCCGGCCCGGCGCTCACTCAACCGGCCATGTCATTCTTAAGATCGAAGTCGCGAGCCGACAGCGGCCCGAGCTCGAGCTGCGTATCGCAAACCGGACCCAGCATCTCGTCCGAACTGCTGGCCAGCGGCTCAAACACCGGGACGCCGAAGTCCTCGAACAGCGCGTCGGGATAGCCGGGGATGCCCAGCGTATCCACATCCAGCAGCCGCGAGATGGATTCATCCTTCTCCGCCTGGCCGCCGGTGGCGGGCAGGATCTCCTCCGAACCGCTGCTCGCCGGTCGCGTGGTCGGAGCCACCACCGGCACCGGTGAACCGGAGGTCACCGCCGCATGAGCCGGAGCCGGGGAAGCGCTGGCGGTTTCATGTCGCCCGGCGGCCGCAACCGCGTCGGCCGGCAGCAGCGCCAGTCGTTTCTTCGCCGACTCCATGGCCGGGTTCGCGGCCAGCGCCGACATGAACGATCGCGCCGCCTCGGTGGGCATGCGCTTGGTCTGGTACATCAGCCCCATGTTGTAGTGGGCGTCCTCGGGCGGCAGCGCCAGCTGGAACTGCTCCTGGGCCTCCGCGTACTTGCCGTCCATGGCCATGACCATGGCCAGGTTGACCCGCGCCCGCGTGAACCCGGGGGCGATCTCCAGGGCATCGATCAGCTCGGAGCGGGCCTCCTCCCATTTCGATTGCATGATGTAGCTGAAGGCCAGGTTGTTGTGCAGATACGCGGCCTGGGGATCGAGCTTGATCGCCTGCTTGAAGGCGTCGTCGGCTTCGCGATAGCGCCCCAGCCGATCCAGCACCATTCCCAGCCGATTGTAAGCTTCAACGTTGTCTGGGCGCATGGCGATCGCCAGCCGGTACTGCTCCGCGGCCCGGGTCAACCGGCCCTGCGTTTCGTGCAGCCGCCCGGCGGCCAGATGGGTGTCGGGCAGGATCTCGGGATCCTTGCCTTCGACGGCGGCCGCCTTCTTGGCTTCCTCGTCGTCAGACTGGTCGAAGATGTTCTTGGAGAACAGGTCCTTGTCGAACTTGAGGGATCCACACCCGACCGCGCTCACCAGCAGCGGAAAAGCGAAAATCGTGCAGCGCATCCGTGCGATCATGTCGCGTACTCCTTTACCGAGTCCCCCCGGGTCGGCCAGCCCGCTCAGCGGCATCGGCCCGAGGTGTCCGAGATCTCAAACCGCCGGGCGAACATCCCATCCGGGAACGGTCGGACCGGCATTTTTTACAAATCAGTTACCGCCGCCCGCAATGGGCGACAGCGGAATGCTCAAGCCACCCCCGGTGTCCTTCTTGGGGTGGAACGACGTGGCCTGGCGAATGTCCACCGCCTCGTCGGCATTCATGCCCCGACCGCCGGGCATACCGGCTTCGACGATGACTTCATCATCGAGCAGACCGGCATCGGCCAGGTAGGTCCTGATCCGATCGACGCGATCGTCCACCATTTTCTGGTCCGGCTCAGCGCCGTCGTAGTGCAGCGTGCCGCCGTAAATCTTGAGAATGTCCACATAGCGGTTGAGCCTGCGGGCACCCAGGGCATTCAACTGCGCGGTGTGCGGTACGAAATGACAGGACGACACGGACATGTCTTCCAGCAGGGCGTTGTCCCCCATGTAGACGAGGTCGTCCTGCATGGGATGCTGGTACTCGGTGTAGCCCTGCGGCGGGGAGTTGAGCCGTCCCGCCGTGGGGCCAGGGCAGCCCGCGACACCGGCCATGGCCGACGCGCCCAGTGCCGTCAGCAAGCCGAACCTCGTCGACGCCCACCCCGTCGATTGACTCCACGTTCGCATCATTGTGAGAATCCTTCCTGGAACCACTTTGCCCATACCATTCGCCCCTCCCCTGACGACCGAGTGGATTATCGGCAGCAGATCGAGCCGGATTCTGTTGTTCAGTCGAGAAGATGCCGACTTTTCCGGTAGTGACCTTTAGACGGGCCGAACGTGGCTGATATCGGACCTGGGCTTCAACCATGAGCCGGATCAGGCGTATAACCCCTCAGCGGGCGCCAGGCGCTCCCGACAACGGACCCGATCCCGCGGCGCCCGGGAGATTGTGGCAGCCTTATCGGCCCGCGGCTATCATAGGAAGCGGCCTGATCGGTCAGGACGCGGGCCGCAGATCCTTGGGGCAGGGAACAACCGGAGCCTGTCCGGTGACTAACCAGGGATGGTTGATTATCGGGCCCCGGTGGGAGGCTGCCGGTGAACTCCACCGCGATTGCCCGGGGCCAGGTCTCATCCGGTTGAGCAAGGGAATCCAGGTGCTCGAACCACGCATGTTATCCGCTGCCCGCCGCGCCTGGTCTGCCATCAGCCCCCGAGTTCCCCGCTTCCTGATCCTCAGCCTCATCGGGCTCGTCGTCATCACAGCCACCTCCGCCCGCGCACTGAGCATCCGGGTCCAGGAGGGCACCGCCACCGCCAATCCCTACACCGCCCAGCTCCAGCCCTCCGAGGAAGCCCGCACGCTTCTCAACCGGGCCGACGAAGCCGCCGGCCGCCAGGACTGGAAGGTGGTCATCGACGCCCTGCAGCGGATCATCGAACTGCCCGGCGAACACGTCCTGGCCGAGGGTGATCCCGGCGGGGCGCAACGCTACGAATCCGCGCGCCGCCACGCCATCCACCGGATCGCCCGGCTCCCCGCCGCCGGACTTTCCGTCTATCGCCTGGTCTACGACGGCGAAGCCGCCGCCCTGCTCAAGCGTGGCCGCGAAGAGCACGATCCCGCGCTTCTCCACCAGATCGTCGACCGCTACCTGTGCACCACCGTCGGTGATGAGGCCGCCTTCGTCCTGGCCGACTGGCTGATCGACGAGGGGCGCTTCTCTGAGGCGGCGACCCTGCTGCGCGAAGTCGAAAGCAGCTATCCCGGCGCCGAGAGCGACACCGCCATCCGCCAGGGCATCGGCCAGCGGCTGGTGGTCTGTGCCGCGGCACTCGGGCAGGCCGGCCGGGCCGCCCATCTGCTCGAACCGCTGACCACCCGTCCGGCCGCCGACCCCGCGCTGGTCCCCGATCGGCGCGACGCGCTGAGCAGATATGTGCAAACGCTGCGTGGATCGGTCAATCCCCTGGGCCCGCTCGACGTGGACGCCGATCGCGACGCCTGGACCATGAGCTACGGCGGACCGGCCCGCGAAGGCCGCATGCCGCTGGTGGAACCGGAACTGGACGAGGTTCCCGGCGGCGGCCTGTGGGACATCGCTCTGCCGGTGGTCGAGCCGGGCGACGGCTACGACGCCATGCGCCAGTTCGCCCGGCGGCGCAATCTGAACACGACCCGCTACGCCGTCACCGACGGCAGGGTCATGATCGTGAAGGGCACCACCCACCTGCTGGCCCTCGATCTGGACAGCTTCACGCCCCTGTGGCAGTCCCAGACGGTGACCGTGGCCGCCACCGGCGCCACCAGCGAACAGCAGCAGATGCGGCAGATGTTCATCCAGCAGTCCGCCCAGAACGTCGACGTCGACACCGACCAGCGCATGGAGCAGGATGGCAACGTGCGCAGGCTGCTGCGCGATTCGGTCGGCGCCGGGGTCGCCATCGTCGACGACCTGGCCTTGACCATCGAATGGGCCGACGATCCGCCCATGCCGGTGTACCTGCCGAACAATCGGCGGGCCCGGGGCTTCGTCCCCCCGAACTTCGAGGACGTCACCCATCCCAACAGCATTCGGGCCTTCGCCCTGTCCGACGGGAACCTGCGCTGGACCTGCCCGCCGCGCAAGCCGGAAGACCCCGCCGGCGCCGCCGGCCTGGGTCCGATGGAGTTCCTCGCCGTGCCGGTCATGGCCGAGGGGAAGCTGTTGACCATCGCCCGGGCCAACAGCGACCTGTACGCCGTGGTGATCAATCCGGCCGACGGACTGATCGAACGTTCCATCTACCTCTGCGGCACCGGCGGCGGCGGGTTCGGCTCTCTGCATACGCTGGCCCCCTGCGTGGTGGATGGCGTCGCCTACCTGCCCACCGGGCGCGGACTGCTCATCGCCATGGAGACCGCTGATTTCTCCATCCGCTGGGCCATCCGCTACCAGGGCAACGACGACGACGGCGCCTGGTGGCCGAATCCGCCCATCGCCGTCGCTGATGTCGTCCTGCTGGCCCCCGAGGACGGGGACTTCCTCTACTGCTTTGACCGCGCCACCGGCGAGCTGCGCTGGCAGCAGCCCAGAGACAAATACCTCTACCTGGTCGCCGCCGGCGATACCCACGTCTGGGCCGCGGGCAACGAGGTGGCCATGCTCCGCGTCGAGGACGGCAAGGTGGTCTGGTCCAACCCCTGCCCGGATCCCGTCGGGCGCGGCGTGCTCTCCGGAGACCGCCTCTACCTGCCCACCACCGAGGGACTGATCTGTCTCCAGGCTGACAGCGGCGATCGGATCGAGCTGAGCCCCGCCACCGCGGAGAACGAGCCCTTCGGCAACCTGCTGGCCTTCGACGCGGCCCTCTACAGCGTGGGCCTGCTGAACATCCACAAGTACGTCGATCTCGAGCGCGGCTACGGCGAGGCCCTGGCCCGCCACCAGGCCGATCCCGCCGACGCCTCCGGGGCCATGCGGCTCGCGTGGCTGGAACTGCTCAAGCACCAGCCGGCCAGCGCCCTGGCCGCCCTCAAGGGCGTGCCCGACGATCTCGAGCGCACCGACGAGCGGCAGTTCGGCAGTGTCATTCACCTCCGCGTGCTGGCCATGCTCGATCTGGCCGCCTCGGGCGAGCTCTCCTCGGATGCCGCCATCGACCTGCTTCGCCAGGCCCGCGGCATGGCCCGCTCCCCGGAGGACGCGATTGCCAGTGCCCTGGCCCTGGGGGATCTCCACCGGTCGCTGGAAGCGCCCGAGTCGGGGCTGGAGGCCTGTACGCAATACCTGGCCCTGGCTTTTTCCGACGACGGCGACGCCACCGTCGACGCCGGCGCGGGGCTCCGGCAGCGGGCCCGCGGCGTTGCCGCCCAGCGCGCCGCCGATGTGCTCAAGACGCTCTCCGAGGACATGCGCGGCAAGGTCGAGGAGATCATCGACCGGGCCTTGACCGCGGCGCTCCAGGCGGATGACAGCGAAGCACTCCTGCGCATCGTCGAGTGCCACCAGTTGGGCAACCCGGCGACCAGGGCCGAGCTGGCCTACGCCGCCAGGCTCATCGACGAGCTGCGCTTCGAACAGGCCGAGAGCCACCTGCTCCGCGTCCTCAACTCCGGTGCCCCGGAAACCCTTCTCGCGGAAGCGTCGGCCCGTCTGGCGACCGTGTACCTGGAGGGCGACGATCTGCATCAGCCGGTCAAGGCCCTGGCCCTGCTGGATCGGCTGGAGCACGAGTACGCGGCCATCACCCTGCCCGCCATCCCCGGCATCG
>CAYVVX010000244.1:0-7577 GCA_964455315.1 uncultured Planctomycetales bacterium
GATGATTCACCTACGCCAGCAGCTTCGGTACGACGTTTCCGGCGACATCGGTCAGGCGGAAGTCGCGGCCTTTGAATTTGTAGGTCAGGCGGGTGTGGTCGATGCCGAGGCAGTGCAGGGCGGTGGCCTGGAAGTCGTGGACGTGGACGCCTTCGGAGGCGAGGTTGTAACCAAACTCGTCGGTTTCGCCCATGGTGATGCCGCCCTTGATGCCACCGCCGGCCATCCAGATGGAATAGCAGCGCGGGTGATGGTCGCGGCCGAAGTTGTCGGGCTGGAGGGCTCCCTGGCAATAGCTGGTGCGGCCGAACTCGCCGCCCCAGATGATCAGCGTGTCGTCGAACATGCCGCGCTGTTTGAGATCCTTGATCAGGGCGGCCGACGCCTGGTCGGTCTCGCGGCACTGTCGCTTGATGTCCTTGGGCAGGTTGCCGTGCTGGTCCCAGCCCTGGTGGAAGAGCTGGATGAAGCGGACGCCGCGCTCGGCAAGGCGGCGGGCCAGCAGAGCGTTGTTGGCGAAGGTGGCCTTGCCGGGCTCGGTGCCGTAGAGCTCGTGAATCTCCTTCGGCTCGCTGGAGATGTCCATCAGCTCGGGAACGCTGGTCTGCATGCGGTAGGCGAGCTCGTAGGAATGGATGCGGGCCTGGATCTCGGGGTCGCCGATGGCATCATGGCGAAGGTTGTTGAGGGCGTTGACGCCATCAATCAGCTCGGCCCGGTTTTGCGCGTCGATGCCGTCGGGGTTGTCGAGGTAGAGCACGGGCTCGCCCTCGGAGCGGAACTGCACGCCCTGGTGCTCGCTGGGCAGGAAGCCGTTGTGCCAGTAGCGCGACAGGGCCGGCTGCGTCGGCGTGCCGGAGAGCAGCACGATGAACGCGGGAAGGTCGGCGTTCTCGCTGCCCAGCCCGTAGGAGAGCCACGAGCCCATGCTCGGCCGGCCGGCGAGCTGGCCGCCGGTGAGCAGGAAGGTGACCGCCGGGTCGTGGTTGATCGGCTCGGTGTGCAGCGAGCGGATGATGGCGATGTCGTCGGCGACACCGGCGATGCTGGGCAGCAGCTCGCTGATTTCCTGGCCGCTCTGGCCATGTCTGGCGAACTTGAAGGGCGAGCCGGCGACGAGGAACTTGGCCTGGTTGCGGGTCATGAGGGTGACCCGCTGGGTGCCGCGGACGGACTCGGGCATGTCCTGGCCGTTGAGCTCGCGGAGCTTGGGCTTGTCGTCGAAGAGGTCAATGTGCGACGGTCCGCCGGACATGAACAGGTAGATGACCCGCTTGGCCTTGGGGGTGAAGTGAGGCAGGCCGGGCAGGCCGCCGGTGACGGCCGCGGAGAGCCATTGCGGGCCGAGCAGCGACCCGAGGGCGGCGGCGCCCAGACCCGCGGAGGCGCGGGTCAGGAAGCTGCGCCGGCTGATGACCAGGCGCGGATCAAACGGATCATGGCAGTTGCAGTTGAGATGGTTCATCGTGTTCTCTGGCGCGTTGTTCGCGTTTCCGGGCCGGCCGACTCTGTGGCCGCCCGCGACGGGGCTCACTCCCGCGTGATGGTTTCGTCCAGGTTCAGGATCACGTTGGCGGTGGCGGTCCAGGCGGCCAGGTCGATGAAGTCGATCTCGGCCGGGCGGGGCGCTTCGCCGTTGTCGACCAGTTCGAGGGCCGCGGGGATGTCCACGAAATAGCGCTCGTGCTGTTTCCGGTAGATCCCCGCGAGCACCTCCAGCTCCCGCGCGGTCGGGTGCCGGGCCAGCGCGGTGCGGAAGGCGAAGACCAGCCTGTCGTCGAGTTCTCGGCCGCCCTGTTCCATGATGCGCTGGCCAAAGACGCGGGCCGCTTCCACGAAGGCGGGATCGTTGAGCGTCACCAGGGCCTGGAGCGGGGTGATGGTGCGCGGGCGCTCGACGGTGCAGAACTCGCGGCTGGGAGCGTCGAACATCTGGAAGGACGGATAGAACGTCGTCCGCCGCCAGAAGGTGTACAGCCCGCGGCGATGGAGATCGCGGCCGTGGCTCTGCGGCCACTTCCAGCGGCCCTTGTCGCCGTAGTAGCCCTCGGGCTGGTAGGGGAAGACGCTGGGCCCGCCGATCTGATCGTTGAGCAGGCCGCTGATGGCCAGGGCGTTGTCGCGAACCTGCTCGGCGCTGAGGCGGAGTCGCGGGGTACGATAGAGCAGGCGATTCTGGGGGTCATGCTCGGCGACCTTGTCCCTGACCAGCGAGCTCTGGCGATAGGTGGCGGAGGTCATAATCAGCTTGTAGAGGTACTTGATGTCCCAGCCGGAGCGGATGAACTCGGTGGTCAGCCAGTCGAGCAGCTCGGGATGGGACGGGGCTTCGCCCTGGGATCCGAAATCGCCGCCGGTCTTGACCAGCCCGGTGCCGAAGAGGTGGATCCAGAAGCGGTTGACGGCCACGCGGGCGGTGAGCGGGTTGTCCTCGGAGACCAGCCATTTCGCCAGGGTAAGCCGGCTGCGCGGCTGATCCTCGGGCAGGCGCGGGAAGATGGAGGGGACGTCCGGCTGGACCTCTTCGCCCTTCTGCTGGAAGTCGCCGCGGACAAGCACAAACGCCGGGCGGCGCGGCTCCATCACCGACATGACCAGCGTGCTGTTCAGGGACTTGTCGAGCTCATCGCGACGCCTGGTGAGGTCGGCCACCTGCTGCTTGAGGCGGGCGTACTCGGCGTCGAAATTGTCGAGGTAGTGGGTCCTGAGGGCCTGCTGTTCCTCGGGAGTGCGATGCTGGGGGGCGACGGCGAGCGTTCCGGCGAGCGCGGCCGGGCCGGCGAGACGGGCGACTTCGGCCTCGGTGAGGAAGCGGTCGTAGATGCGCACGTCGTCGATGGCGCCGTGGAAAGGGAACGACGCGTGACGCTTGCCGATGTGCAGGGGCACGTCAGGGCGGATGGTGCCGGGGAGATTGTTGCTGTTGACCTCGACGGGCTGAATGGTGCCGTTGAGGTAGACCTTGAGCCCGCCGGCTTTGCTGGAGCCGTCGTAGGTGACCATGATGTGATGCCACTGGCCGGCGGGGACGATCGCCTTGGTGGTGACCTTCAGGGCGTTGTCCGGCCAGGCGTTGAGAATGTGGACCCAGATGCGCCCGTCGACGATGCCGACGTCGTAGCCGCGATGGGCCTGGGCCTCGTTCATGCGGGCGATGAGCACCCCGCCGGACCCCTCGGGCCTGGCGAAGCAGCCGAAGGAGAAGGCGTCGGTCCGCTCGAAGTCGCCGGCGCCGGCAATCTCGACCACGCCGCCCTGCCCGTCGAACTGCAGGGCCTTGCCGGCCTTGCCGGGCACCCATTTGGGTTCACCGCCGACATAAACGCCGTGGCGATAGTGGCCGCTGGTCTCGGCCACACGAAGGTTGTCAGAAGCATCAAGCTCGTAGTGGGCGACGAGGCCCTGGTTGACGCTGGAGTCGGCGAGATCCTGGCGGGCGGTCTGCTCCCAGGCGGCCTGGTCGGCGGCGGCTTTCTCCGGGCGTTCCTTGAGGGACGCCTCGGCGCCGGCGAGGGCGGCCCTGACATCCGCGAGTTCCTTCTTCTGTTCCTCGCTGGGCAGCTTCAACACCGGCGGGTGCGGCTGGTCGTGGCCCTGGGCACCGTCCTCGGGAACGTTGTTGAAGAAGGCGTAGAACTGGTAGAACTCCTTCTGGGTGATGGGGTCGTACTTGTGATCGTGGCACTCGGCGCAACCGAGGGTGAGCCCGAGGTAGACCGTGCCCGTGGTGCTGGCCCGGTCGACGGCGTACTTGACGATGTACTCGTCGGGGTCGGCTCCGCCTTCCTCGTTATAGGTGACGTTGCGGTTGAACCCGGAGGCGATCTTCTGCTCGACGGTCGGATCGGGCAGCAGGTCCCCGGCGAGGCTCTCGATGGTGAACTGGTCGTAGGGCTTGTTCTCGTTGAAGGACTTGATGACGTAGTCGCGATAAGGCCACATCGAACGGTCGCTGTCGTAGTGGTAGCCGTTGGTGTCGCCGTTGCGGGCGATGTCGAGCCTTTCGTGGGCCTTGCGCTCGCCGTAGTGCGGCGAGGCCAGCAGCCGGTCGATGAGCTTCTCGTAGGCGTCGGGGCTCGCGTCGTTGACGAAGGCATCGACTTCCTCGATGGTCGGCGGCAGGCCGGTGAGGTCGAGGGTCGCGCGGCGGATCAGCGTGGCGCGATCGGCCTCCGGCGACGGGGTGAGCTGGTTCTCCTGGAGTTTGCGCAGGATGAAGTGGTCGATGGCGTTGCGGGTCCACTCGGGTTGATCGACCTGGGGCGGCTCGTGGCGCTGCGGCCTGATGAATGACCAGTGCTGCTTGTAGTCGGCACCCTGGTCGATCCACTTGCGGAGCAGGTCGATCTGCGCGTCGGTGAGCTTCTTTCCGGTCCTGGCCGGGGGCATGCGGTCGATTTCATCTTCGGTGGCGACGCGCTCGATGAGCAGGCTCTCGGCGCTGCGGCCGGGGACGATGGCGTGGCCGCCGCTGGACAACTCGGCCACGGCCTGTTCGCGCAGGTCGAGGCGCAGCCCGGCCTTGAGCTTGTTCTCGTCGGGACCGTGGCAGGCGTAGCAGTTGTCGGAAAGGATGGGGCGGACGTCGCGGCTGAAGTCGACGGCCGGCTCGGCTGCGCGAGCAACGGCTCCGAGCCCGAGCAAACCGGCGACTGTCGCCTGAACGAGGCGATATACGGCAAGGTTTCCGCGGATCATGGCGATGATCGCACCTCCGTGAATCTGAAACCGTCCGCGGCGACATGCCAACCCGGGAAGCCGCGGTGAAAGCCCGATACGGCCACGAAGCTTAACCCTTTAATATAACTTTTCCGAGCCAATTGTGAACCCCCCAGCCCGCCGGTTTTCGCCAGGCTCCCAGGTTCTGCCCGCCTCGCACACGGTGGGATGGCCGCTTCTCGCCGTGCCTGGAAGGATCTGCTACCATCCGGCCCACCGATTCCGAGATCCACATCAGGAGGCACCATCGGCATGACCCCCCTGCTGGCCGCCCACGAAGGGTTCGTCCACCTGGGCACCCTGGACCTGGTCATCTTCTGCGGATCGCTCCTGGTGGTGCTGCTCGTCGGGCTGCTGGCCGGGCGGAACGAGCGTGATGCCCGCGACTACTTCCTGGCGGGGCGGAACGTTCGCTGGTGGCAGGTGGCCGGCTCGATCTTCGGCTCCAACGTCTCCAGCCATCACCTGGTGGGGATGACCGGCATCGGGCTGGCGGCCGGATTCGCCGGGGCCAACTACGAGTTCGGGGCCATCATCGGGTTGATGGTGCTGGCGTTCCTGTTCCTGCCCATCTATCGCCGCCTCAACATCTACACGCTGTCGGAATACCTCGAGCGACGGTTCGACAGTCGCAGCCTGGTGGTCTACTCGGCGATCTCCATCTTCACGCTGGTGGTCATCGAGATGGTGGCCACCCTGTTTATCGGCTCCAAGGCGCTGGAAGTGCTCTTCGGAATCCAGTACCGCTGGGGCATCCTGATCATGGCGGCCATCACCGGAGCGTACACCATTTTCGGCGGGCTGCGGGCGGTGATCTGGACCGACGTGATCCAGTCGGTGCTGCTGCTGGCGGGCGGGATCGCGGTTGCGGCGGTGGCGATCTTTCATCCCGAGGTGGGCGGTATCGGCGGGCTGATGAAGGCCTACCCGGACAAGTTCCACGTGTTCTTCGACCTGCGGCATCCGGAGCTGCCCTGGCTGGGTGTGCTGACGGGGCTGATGATCCTGCATTTCAACTACTGGGGGATGAACCAGTTCATCGTGCAGCGGGCGCTGGGGGCGCGGACCAACTGGGACGGGCGCGTCGGCATCATCAGCGCGGGATTCTTCAAGCTGCTGATCCCGTTCATGACCTTCGCGGCGGGGATGGCCGGCGGGCGGCTGCTGGTCGCGGGGGTGCTGCCGGCACTGCCGATCAAGACCGACGGCAGTGCCAACACGGACATGATTTTTCCGCTGATGATGAAGCGTCTGCTGCCGCCGGGGCTCGTCGGGCTGGCGCTGGCGGGGCTGGTGGGGGCGATCCTGTCCACGGTGGATTCGATGATGAACTCGGCGGCGACGCTGTTCACCATGGACTTCTACAAGCGGTTTTTCCGGCGGCGGGCGTCGGAGCGGGAGCTGGTGCTGACCGGGCGGATCAGCATCGCGGTGTCGCTGGCGCTGGCGGCACTGATGGCGGCGTACCTGTACAACGATTCACCCGACAGCTTCTTCCTGCAGGTGGGAAACCTGACCTCGTTCGTCGGCGTGGGAGTGATGTCCGCGTTCCTGATCGGCATCACCTGGCGGCGGGCGACGCCGACGGCCGCGTTCGTGGTCATGCTGCTGGGGCCGATTGCGTCGGCGACAATCGTGCTGGGGTGGGATCATGTGGGGGTGCGGTCGGAGTGGCTGGTGAACACCTTCTCGATCGCGGAGAAGCACGGCGACGTGGTCACGACCCTGCCGGCCAAGGTGCTGGAGAAAGGCCCCGACGTGCACGTCCTGCTGCGGCCCTTCGTGGAGACCTACGCCAATGCCAAGTATGCCCCCCTGCCGCAGCTCAATTGGTTCTACCGGACCTTCCTTGCGTTCGTGCTGTGCGCGGTGCTGATGGTCTTGATCAGCGCGGTGACGCGACGGTCGCGGGCGGAGGCGGCACAACTGGTGTGGACGGCCCGCGGCGGGGACCGGATCTCCGGCGAGGAACGGCGGCGGCGGCCGATCTGGCAGGACGAACGGATCTGGGCGGCGGTGCTGCTGGAGTGGGATGTGATTTTGTGCTGGAGGTTTGCTTGAGGGATAATCCAGCCATGATCCGCCGATTCTTGAACCGCTGTTTTCATCTCTTAAGGCATAAGCTGATGCGCTCCAACCCAGAGCCTGCTCAGGGCAAACGCTGTGTGCGAGGCGATTCGGCCAAGCAGGTGCGCATTGTGTCTCCTCGCTTGGTGGATCGGCAGAGCGCTGCGGATTTCCGCAAAACCGTGGTGGCGTCTCCTGAAACGGGAAGCTCGCGGGGGTAGTGCGACATCACATGGAGCGCGCCGCAGCGACGGCCGCCTGGCCCAGGCTCAGGCCGCCGTCGTTGGGGGGTACCTGGCGGTGGCGGTGGACGCGGAAGCGGTCGGCTTCGAGGCGGCTGACGACGCCTTCCAGGAGAAGCATGTTCATGAACACGCCGCCGCTGAGGGCCACGGCATCGAGGCCGGTGGCGGTGCGGAGGCGGCGGCAGACTTCCGCGACGATGTCGACGACGGTGCGGTGGAACACGGCGGCGATGCGGGCGGGGGGAACGCCGGCGCGGGCGTCGGCGGCCACCGCGGCGATAAGCGGACGGGTGTCGATGACCAGCGGTTCGGTCGGCGTGGATGCGACGGTATCGAAAGCGTACGCGGTGTCAGCGAGCGTGCCGGCGGCCCATTCCAGCTCAATGGCGGCCTGACCTTCATAGGTCGAGACGTGGCGGAGCCCGGCGATGGCCGCCACCGCGTCGAAGAGGCGGCCCACGCTGGAGGTGAGCGGAGCGTTGAGCCGCCGGGCGATCATCGTTTCGACCAAGCAGAGTCTGGCGGGGTCGAGATCTCCGGCAAGGG
>CAYVVX010000245.1:0-7573 GCA_964455315.1 uncultured Planctomycetales bacterium
CACACCGACGTTTGACTGAACAGCAACCACGAGGAGGCATATTCACTCATGGCTGAGATCACCGCGGGGATGGTGAAGAGTCTTCGGGAGCGATCCGGGCTTCCGATGATGGATTGCAAGGCGGCTTTGAACGAGACCGGCGGCGACGAAGCGGCGGCGATGGAATTGTTGCGCAAGCGGGGAGCCGCGGCCGCCGAGAAGAAGGCCGGCCGGGCCACCGCCGAGGGCCGCATCGGCAGTTACCGCGATGCCGGCAAGGGCATTGCGGCCCTGGTCGAGGTGCAGTGCGAAACGGCGCCGGTGGCCAACAATCCGGACTTCCGCGCACTGGTCGACAAGCTCGCCAAGCACGTCGCTGCCAGCGGCACGCTCGACATCGAGAAGATCAAGAGCGAGAAGTTCGTCGACGATCCAAAGGTCACCGTCACCGACCTGATGCACGATGTGCTCAATCGCCTGCGTGAGAACATGACCTTTGCCCGGGCAGCGCGGATTGAAGGTCGCTCGGGGCTGTACGTCCACCACGACGGCAGGATCGGCGTGCTGATCGGCGTCGAGGGCTCCGGCGGAGACGAGGCCCTGCTTTCCGACCTGTGCATGCACATCGCGGCGATCCAGCCGGCGGCCATTTCCCGCGCCGACATCCCCGCCGACACGGTGGCCAAGGAGCAGGAGATCATCCGCGAGCAGGTGGCCGCTTCGGGCAAGCCGGCCGCCATGATCGACAAGATCACCTCCGGCAAGCTGGACCGCTGGTTCAGCGAGCGGGTGCTCGAGGAGCAGCCCTTCGTCAAGGATGACAAGAAGTCGGTCGGCGAAGTGTGCAAGCAGGCCGGCATCAAGGTCACCCGCTTCGTACGCCTGCGGGTAGGCGAGAGCAAGTAACCCGAACGCATGGCAAGGCCGCGAAAGCGGCCTTTTTCATGGGTGGTGCATGGGATACAGTGGGGGCCGGCGAAGTGCGTCGCCGGCCGGGCCGCGGTATCGATCCTGGTCGCGGGCGTCATGCCGACACGGTGGGTGAACCGACGTGAGCAAACTGGCCTAACAACGTGTGTTGCTCAAGATCAGCGGCGAGGGACTCGCCGGGCCGCAGGGATTCGGCATCGGCGGGGAAGCCCTCGGCCGGGTCGCCGGGGAGATCGCGTCGGTCCGGAACCTCGGCGCCGAGGTCGCGGTGGTTGTGGGGGGCGGAAACATTCTCCGCGGTGAGAGCTTCTCGCGGACCACGCAGATCCCGGAGGCCACGGCCCACTACATGGGCATGCTCTCCACGGTGATCAATGCTCTCGCCTTGCAGGAGACGCTTGAAGGCATGGGCCTGCAGACGCGCGTGCTTTCGTCACTGACCATTTCGGCGGTGTGTGAACCGTTCATCCGGCGCCGCGCGGTCCATCATCTCGAAAAGGGGCGCGTGGTCATCCTGGCGGCCGGTACCGGACGGCCATTCGTGACCACCGACACGGCCGCGGCACTGTCGGCGGTGGAGATCGGCGCGGACGCGCTTTTCAAGGCCACGCAGGTGGACGGGGTGTACTCGGCCGATCCCAAGAAGCAACCGGACGCGGAACGCTACACGCGATTGACCTACGACCGGGTCATTGACGAACGGCTCAAGGTCATGGACGTCGCGGCGGTGGACATGTGCCAGCGCAACAACGTGCCCATCGTGGTGTTCAACCTGCACGAGTCGGGAAACATGGCCGGCATCATCCAGGGCCGGGAGATCGGCACGGTCATCGGCAAGTGAACCCGGGCACCGTGAAAGCAGCACGGAGGCACCGGGGACACAGAGAGGATGCGGATCAGTCAGGCCCGTTGATGCTTCCGGCGGTTTCTTGATCGCCACCTTCGCATTGTTCTACTCCTGCTTCCGCTTCTCCGTGATCTCTGTGCCACCGTGGTTCACTCCCCCCGGCTGATGGAGGAACGCCAGCAGGTCGTTCATCTGCGCGGGCGTGATCAGGTGGTCAAAATTCTCCGGCATCATGGAGACGCTGGAAGCATAGAGGTCGTCGATTTCCTCCCGGAGAATGACATGCTCGACGCCCTCGCGCTGGCGCAGGGTGATGGCGTTGGGGGTTTCCGAGGCGATCACGCCGGTGAGCGATTCTCCCTCGGCGGTGTCCACCGCGTAATAATTGTAGCCGGCGGTGATCGTAACGCTGGGCATCAGGATGTCGCTCAGCAGGGCTTCCGGCGGGCGGGTGCGCAGGGGCTGCAGGTCGGGGCCCACGACCTGGCCGATGCCTTCCAATTGGTGGCATGCGGAGCAGTTGGTCTTGAAGACCTCGCGCCCACGGCTCGGATCGCCCGATGCGTTGAGGGTTCCCCGGTAGCGGTCGTAGACTTCGCGGCGCGTATCGTCGCCCTCTGGGTTGAGCAGGCTGGCGGCGCGCTCGCGGATAGCGGGGTCCGTCGATGCCAGCAGCCGCTCCCGGCGGGCGGCGTCGATGGACCAGGCGGGCACGTCGCCGGCGCCGATGGATGTCAGCAGGCCTGGCCACATCGCCTTCTGCGAGAGGACCGCGTCGAGAACGGCCGATTGCAGGCGGGGGGTGTACATCCGCCAGCGTCCACGATCGAGCAGCGCGGCGGCGGCCGGACCCGAGGCGGTGCTGCCCAGGGCGTGAATCGCCGCGAGCTGCACCTCCGCGGGTTCGTACGGTGCCAGCAGGGCGGTGAGTCGCTCGACGGCACGGTCATGATCCAGGATGAGCATGTTCGCGGCGGAAACGCGCTCCTCCACGGGCTGATCGGGGTCTCCGGCCAGCTCTGCCTCGGTGTCAATCAGGCGTTGCAGTCGCGCCGGCGTCGCTGTCCAGCGGAGCGAAGCAAGCAGGCTGCGAGCGGCCTGACGAGGCGGTCCCGGCGGGCTGCGCTCCATGAGTTCGAGCACGGCTTCGCCCAGAACCGATGGCCCGCCGGCCGACGAACCGGGGGGGCGCTCGCTCGCGGGTCGCAACCCCAGGCCGCGGGCGATCCCCTGGATCGCGTCAGCATGCCACCAGGGAATCGACGCCTCATCCCCGCCAGGAAGGCCGGAAACGACCTCAGCGAGCGCATCGGTGTCGGCCTGGGCGGCGATCAACGCCGCCAGCTCGCGGACCAGGAGGATGCTGCCCGGCGAACTTTTTCCAAGCGGCGGGCTCGGCCCGGTCAGCAGCGACTTCCAGAACCACTCCTCCGCACCGGACGCGGAACTGAGCAGGGCGGCCCGCATCCATTCGTCCCCCGAGTCGGCGGCGGCGAGCTGAACCAGTACCTGGACACGTTGCCTGGCCGGGAGATGGGCAGCCTGCAGCGCCAGCTCGAAACGAACACGCGGCACGGGATCAGTTGCCAGTCGAAGCAGGTCCGCGAGAAGCTCATCGCCGGAAACGTCCCCAGCGGCGAAACGGACAGGCCTTTCCGCCGACCCCGCGAACATCGCGCCGGTCAGGCGGATGGCCTGGACGCGCACGTGCGGATCGGCATCTTCAAGCCCCTTCCGCAGGATGGGCGGTTCCAGCACGCCGATGCCGTCCAGCGTGCTCAGGGCGTTGAGCCGGGCGAGAGGCTTCGCATGCTCAAGGACCATGGCCGCCAGCAAGGGTGCCGCATCGCGGGCCCGGTGCTCGACCAGCAGTTGCCTGGCCATCCGCCGCGACCAGCCGTTGGCATCGGCCAGGCGGGTGACCAGTTCGGCATGGTCTGGCTGCCTGACGTCGCCGGGGCTGTTCACCACCGGGCGCCGGGCCGCCGATGATCCGCGCCGGCGGACCCGCCAGATCCGCCCCTGGTCCTCGCCGGCATCGAGGTCGATGGTGCGGAGAATCTCGGGCGGAATCGATGCGGGAGTTTCGATGATTTCCCGCCGCATGTCCGCGACATAGAGGCAGCCGTCCGGGCCGACCGCGAGCGCGGTGGGGCGGAACCAGTTGTTCCGGGAGGCGAGGAACTCGGCCTCCGGCTCAACCCGGCGGGCGACGTAGGTAGCGCCGTTGGGCTCCAGGCGGTCGCGGTGAATGAGATTGTTGGCGGCATCGCAGACGAAGGTGTTGCCGACGTAGCCGTCGCCGAGGCCGTCACCGTCGAAGAACGTGATGCTGCACGCGGCGGTGATGTAGCCGCCGGGGACCAGCTCGGTCGCGGGGAAGCGGGAGGCGTCGGGCGCGGCGGCGCGCTGCTGCGTGCGGACCACGCGCCAGTGCTCCATGGGGCTGATCCGCTGGATGCGGCACGCAGCCCCGTGATCGGCGATGTCCAGGAAGGTTCGCGGGACGACCAGCCGGGGGTTGCGGCGCAGGGCGTCGTCGGGCAGCACGATGTGGCGGATGTGATGCGAGTTGTCACAGGTGAAGTAGTCGCCGAAGTCGTTGGCGGTGAGCCCGAACTGCCCCGGTCCGGAGGTGGTCTCGACCCGTACCTTGCCGGGAGCCGGTTGCCAGGGCTCGTCGCTTACGGGGCCCGTGATCGGCCGCAGACGGAGGTTTCGGCCACTGACGTTAACAGGCGCCATGCCGCCGGCGGGGGTGGTGATGGTTCCGCCGTTGCCGCCGGAGCAGGCGTGGACCCAGTTGTCCAGTCCCCACTGGAAGGTGTTGACCAGTTGTTCGTGATTGCCGGTTCCGAATCCGGTGAAGAGTGTGTGACGCATCTCGGCCACGCCGTCGCCGTTGGTGTCGCTGTAGAAGAGAAGGTCGGGGGCACAGCCGACCAGTACGCCTCCGTGCACAGGCATGATCGCGGTGGCGTAGTAGAGCCCGTCGGTGAAGGTGGTGGCGGAGTCGAAGACACCGTCGCCATCGCGATCCTCGAGCATCCGCACGCGGCCCAGCCCGGGGATGCCCTTGGCATCGGGGCCCTGTTGGAAACCGCGCATCTCGACGACGAACAGGCGGCCGCGCGCGTCGAAGGCCATCGCGACGGGGTCCACGATCAGGGGCTCGGCGGCGACGAGTTCAACGATGAGGTCGGGGTCGGCGAGTTGAAACTGCACGGCCGGGTCACCGGCATCATCGGCCGCGACCAGGTGCGCACATGAGAGCGTCACCATGAACAGCGCGATCAGGGCCATCGGCTTCGAACCGCGTGCAGCACCGGATCTGAACAAGGTGAAGGAGGGCATGATCAACCTGCAACCTCCGCGATGACGCGCTGGACCCACGTGGGCATTTCCTGCCGCGCGGCGGCAAGGTACTTGCGCCGTGAAAAGTAGTAGATGGCCAGGCCGCCCTGGAACGCGGCGCTGGCGACGATGACCAGCGCGTAGAAGCCATAGACCACCAGGGGGAGTATCGCGTCGGCCTGTTTCTCAAGAGATCCAAGCTCGGGAAGGTAGCCGATCTGGCCACGCATCTCGGGGGACATGACCAGGTCATCAAGATCGGCACGCGCGAACGAGACCATCTGCACAACGCAGTAGAAAGAGATCACCGCGAACAGGAAGAGCTGATTCGAGCCCAGGGTCCGGGCCGCGTCGGGGTCGCCCTCCCGGAGTTTACGACTGGCCACCAGTTCAACGATTCCGGCCGTAAACAGCCCCGCCACGATGACCAGCCCCACCCAACCGGGGTCGATCAGCAGAAACGGGATCGCCAGGGCAGCGATCACCAGCGTGGTCACCGCCGAACCCCGGGCGACGCGGGCGGCACGAGCGCCGGGTCGGCGGAGCCTGGCCGAATCGCGAAGCAGGGCAAAATGGGCTTCGGTCAGTTCCGGCACCGGCGGCGCGATCGCCGGCGGTCCAGGGGGCATGCCTGCGGCGCGGGCGACACGCGGATGCGGAACCTGCGCGTCGACCAGATCGGCGGGCGGTGGGGAGTCGGACAGGCCCATGCCTTTGGTTCTATCCTGCGGGGGATCGGGAATCAACGATCAGCGGGCCGAAAAGCGGTGGAGCCGGGCGATTGTTTGACTGTATGCTGATAGGGTCGTATAGATGAAGGGGTCGGGTTCGTCGAAGAGCATTCACTTCTGATACGAGCATAAGGAGTCCTCGCCATGGATAAGGCCAAGGTCATTGAGAAGTTCAACCAGGCCATCGCGATCGAATTGTGCGGTCTGCTGCAATACAACCAGTACGCCAGGGTGGTGATGGGCACCGAGCGGCGGATCTGGGAGGAGTTCTTCACCCATTCGAGCGACGAGGCGCTGGCCCACGCCCGGCGGTTCGGGGAGAAGGTGGTGGCCCTCGGCGGCACCCCCTGCGTGGAGCCGGAGCCGGTCAAGCAGACCACCAACATCGTCGAGATGCTCAACAACAGCCTCGATCTGGAGCGTCGGGCGGTCAAGGCCTACACCGAGGCGCTGGCCCTGTGTGCGGACAGCCCGGCCTACCGCAACCTGCTGGAAGACCAGATCATGCAGGAGACTGATGACGTCGAGGAGATCGAAAAGTACCTGAACAAGGTGCAGAAGGTCGCGGCGAAGGGCTCGAGCAAGAGCAAGTCCGCGTAAGGACGCCGGGCGTTTCGCAATCGAAGCCGATGCGGGCTTCAGCCGCTGCGGAGTTCACGGCAGGGCGAGTCTTCCGGGAGCTCAGGGGTCAAGGTGCGCAATCCGCCCCCGGCCCGCCGCATCGGCTTGGGGGAGAGGCAGTCGGCCTTGCGCAAGGCGATCACCAGGACGTCGATCATCCCTGTCGGCACGCAGAACGACTTCTGGGTGTACCAGCCGACGTTCTCGTTGAACGCCAGGTGCTCCAGCCGGACGTAGCCGTCGGACGCCGGCTCGACGCTGACGCGAAGGGCGGTGCCGGGGGTGGGGCCGGGCAGCGTCTCGATTTCCAGCTCGGTTGGGCTGGGCAGGACGCAGATGCAGGCTGCGGGGCATGGGGGCGTGGTACTGCTCATGGGTCCTCGGTCCGAAAAGCTCATTGTTGCCTCAGGCTGCTGAGAATGGGTCTCAACCGCAGGAAGTATAGCACTTCTGAGACTGAGTCTCAATAGGGTATTCTATCTATTCTGAGGGCCCGTGCCCAAGGCCTCGGTTTTTTCGCTTTGATCGCGGCACGTGCCGCCCCGCTCGTCGCCGCCGGAGCTACCCGATCAGCCCTTCGAGCCGCTTCAGCGCCTCCTCACGATGCTGCAACTCGCCGTTCAGTTGAGCCGTGTAGAGGTCATTCAGGATCACCTTGAATCGCGGGCCCGGGGGCAGGCCCCTGGCGATCAGATCCTCACCGGTGATGAACGGTGGGGGGGCAACCTCCCCGGCCGGGATGACGGCGGCCCGGGCTCGGGCGGCGTCGACCGATTCGAGCAAAGCTCCGCATGCCCGCAATACGGCTTCGTGCAGCGCCACCAGGTCGGGAAAGCGGGGGCAAGTCATCAGCCGCTTCAGTTCCGCCGGGCTCATGGTGGCCGAGGCCAGCAGTTGCTCCCGCCTCGCGACCAGCCAGCTCATGTCCTCAACCTGTTGATTGCTGGAACGCAGATCCGTAGCGACGCGCCGGACGTCCGCAACGGGTCGATCATGGAGCATCCCGGCCATGCCGAGGGTGAAATCGGCCGTCGGCGGGAGCGCAGCGAGAACTGCCAGAACCCTCTTCAACCGATCGGGCGGCCAGTCGCTGCCCGGCCAGAGGTAGGGG
>CAYVVX010000246.1:0-7558 GCA_964455315.1 uncultured Planctomycetales bacterium
GCCTGGTCCACCACGCCCTCGGCGACGCGCGGGACGCGGCATGATCCCGCGCCGGGCGGCGATCCTCTGCGGCTGTGGCGGACTGCTGATCGTGACGGGCGGCTGCACATGGCTGAAGCCCGACACCGGCGCGGCCGGAGCCGAGGAGGTTCCGGTGCGGTACAGCCTGGCCTCGATGGAAGGAATAACCTCTGAACGATGGTGGGGGGATTTCGGCAGCCGGCAGCTCGATGATCTCATCGAGCAGGCCATGGAGCAGAACCTGACCCTGAAGCAGTGGTGGGCCCGGCTGGACCAGGCCGGGGCCGGCGTCACCTCGGCGGGGTCGGGGCTGTATCCCCAGCTGAGCTACGACGGCAACATGGCCTGGAGCCGCACGACCACGACCACCGACGTGGATTCGCCAGGATTCGCCGCCCGGGTGCGCAGCAATGCGCTGAACACCATCCAGCAGGGCGTGGCCAACACCATCAGCAACCAGATCGGCGGCGGGACGGCCATCGGTGGAGGCGGCATCGGCGGTGTCACCGGTGGCACGTCCGGTGGTACCGGCGGCTCGGGCGGCAATGGGAATCTCGGGAATCTTGTCGGCGGGGGCAGCAGCAGTTCCGCCACTTCGGGCCGGCAGGTCCGCGAAGGACGCACTTTCGGGCTCTCGCTGGCGGCGAGCTACGAACTGGACGTGTGGGGCCGGATCATGTCCGGCTACCGGGCGGCGGAGCTCGAAGAGGAAGCGACCCGCGAGGATCTCGAATCCACGGCGATGACGCTGAGCGCCGAGGTGGCCGACCGCTGGCTGCGGATCCTGGAGCAGGAGGAGCTGCTGCGGATTCTGCATGAGCAGCTGGGGACCAACCAGACCTACCTGGAGCTGGTCGAGCTTCGCTTCCGCAAGGGGCAGGTGTCCGCGCTGGACGTGTATCAGCAGCGGCAGGCGGTCAGCGAGGTGCAGCGTCAGATTCCGCTGGTGGAGTCGGCCGCGGTGGTGCTGCGGAACGACCTGGCGGTGCTGCTGGGGCTGCCGCCGCATACGAAGCTGGACCTGGGGACTTATGATCTGACCGTGGTGCCGCCGCCTCCGGCCACCGGTGTGCCGTCGGACCTGCTGCTGCGACGACCGGACCTGCGGGCGGCGCTGGCCAGGCTGGAAGCGTCGGGTTTCCAGGTGGCTTCGGCGCGGGCGGATCTGCTGCCGTCGTTCCGGCTCAACGGCGGGATCGGCTACAACACCAGTACCATCCGCTACCTGCTGGATGACTGGTTCATGAGCGTGGCCTCGGGGCTGAGCGGCCCGTTGTTTGACGGTTTCAGGAGGCAGGCCGAGGTGGATCGGGCTCGGGCGGTCATGGAGGAGCGACTGGCGGCCTACCGGCTGGTCATCCTCACGGCGATTCGCGAGGTGGAGGATGCCCTGATCCAGGAGCGCAAGCAGCGCGAGCACATCGAGGCGCTCGCCCGGCAGGCGGAGGAGGCAGCCAACGCCCTGCGCGAGGCGGGCCCGAGGTATCAGATGGCGCTCAGCGACTATCTGCCGGTGCTGTCGGCACTGGAGCGGACCCAGACGCTGGCCCGCGGGCTGGTCTCCGCCCGGCGGGAGGCGCTGGTGGTCAGGATCAATCTTTATCGTGCCCTGGGGGGTACCTGGACGCGCGAGATGACGTCACCGGCCACGCGGCCGGCGCCGCTCGACGTCGCGCAAGGCGTGGAAACCGACCATGCAGACACCATTGTCAGATGACAATATGACTCCGGCCGGGCCGGCGCCGCGGCGTCGATCCATCGTGCTCACGCTGCTGCGCGTACTGCTTCTGTATGTGCTGCCGCTGGCGGTGGTCGTTGGCGGGATCGTCGCGGCCGACTGGCTGATCAAGACCGCCCCGGAAGCCAGGCGCCGCCCGGCGCAGCGTGAGAGATCGCTGGTCAAGGTGCAGAAGCTGGAACGGATCAGCACCTCGGCGGTCGTGCAGGCCATGGGCACGGTGATCGCCTCCCAGGAGGTGCGCCTCATGCCACAGGTGGGGGGGCGGGTCATCGAGATCAGTCCGCGTCTCCAGCCGGGCGGCCGGTTCGCCAAAGGGGATTTCATTCTTCAGATCGAGCCGCGGGACTACGACCTGGCCATCGCCCGGGCCCGCAGCCAGGTGACCCAGGCGGAGTATCAGCTCCGGCTCGAGCAGGGGCACCAGGAGATTGCCCGCAAGGAGTGGGATTTGCTCGGTTTGAAAGAGGGTGCCAGCGACCTGGACCTGGACCTGGCTTTGCGCAAGCCGCACCTTCAGGCGGTCACCGCGTCGCGGGATGCGGCGAACGCCGCACTGGCCGAGGCGGAACTGGCCAGGGAGCGGACCACAGTGGTGGCGCCGTTCAACTGCATGGTGGTCGAGGAGAGCGTGGACCCGGGCACCCAGTTGAACCCGCAAAGTGCAATCGCCACCCTGGTGGGCACGGACGAGTACTGGGTGCAGGTGGCGGTGCCGGTGGAAGAGCTGCGCTGGATCCGGCTTCCCGCCGAGGATGGCACCCGCGGCTCGAAGGTGGTGATCAGGCAGGACGTCGGAGCCGGCAGTGCTCACGAATGGAAAGGGCGGACCGAGCGGCTGCTGGGCGACTTGGGGCCGTCGGGACGGATGGCCCGCGTGCTGGTGTCCGTCGCGGACCCGCTCAATCTCCAGACCGGCGCGACCGGGCAGCTTCCGCTGCTGCTCGGCTCCTACGTGCGCGTGTCCATTCACGGTGAGCCGTTGGAAAACGTCGTTCCCGTTCCGCGCACGGCGCTGCACGGCGACGGGGAGATCTGGGTCATGGACGAGAACGACCGGCTGGACATCCGCCGCAATGTCACCATCGCCTGGCGCGGGCGCGACGAAGTGCTGGTGCGCTCCGGGGTGGAGGCCGGCGAACGGCTGGTGGTCAGCGACATGGCTGCGCCGGTGCATGGGACGGGACTGGCGGTGCATGTCGAGTCACCGGGCGAGCACGCGCCCGACGTGGTCGCGGCGGAGGATCCTGCGACGCTTGCCCCGCTGAAGGACGCGCAGCGTGCCCGAGCCAACTGAACAACGCGGCGCTATCGCCTGGATGACGCGCCACAAGGTCGCTCCGAACCTGCTGATGCTGTTCATGCTGGTGGGCGGCCTGCTGGTCATGCTGCGCATCAAGCAGGAGGTGTTTCCCGAGTTCGACCAGGGCATGGTCACGGTCCGGGTGCCCTACCCGGGGGCCAGTCCCGAGGAAGTCGAGCAGGGCATCCTGCTGTCCATCGAGGAGGGGATTCGGGGTATCGTCGGCGTCAAAGAGGTGACCTCGGAGGCCCGCGAGGGTGCCGGTGTGGTCTCCGCGGAGCTGGACGAAGGGATCGACGATCAGCGCGTCTACCAGGAAATCCGCCAGGAGGTCGATCGGATCACCACCCTTCCCGAGGAGGCCGAAGAGCCCGAGGTGGTGCTGGTCACGCGGCGCCGCGAGGTTCTCGACCTCATGCTCTACGGCGACACGGATGAATACACCCTGCGCGATCTCGCCGAGCAGGTTCGCGATCAGCTTCTCCAGCATCCGGGCATCACCCAGGTGGATCTGCTGCCCAACCGCGTCTTCGAGGTCGGCATCGAGATCTCCCAGGAGCGGCTGCGCAGCCACAAGCTGACCCTGCAGACCATCGCCGAGCGCATCCGGGCGGCGGCCATCGAGGTTCCCGGCGGCAGCCTGCGCACGGAGGGCGGCGAAATCCTGGTGCGGATGAAGGAGCGGCGCGACTTCGCGGCGGAATTCGGCGGGATCCCGGTGATCACACTGCCGGACGGGACCCAGCTCCTGGTGCGCGATCTCGGCACGGTCAGGGACACCTTCGAAGAGTCGTTCGACGTGCTCTCCTACAACGGGGCACCGGCGATCAACCTGGAGGTTTACCGGATCGGCGACCAGACCCCGCTGGGCGTCTCCGAGGCGACGCTCGCAATGGTGGAGAAGATCCGTCCGAGCCTGCCGGAGGGCATCCATCTCGACGTGCCGCGGGATCACTCGGAGATCTATCGACAGCGGCTCGACCTGCTGCTGCGCAACGGGTTCATGGGCCTGGTCCTGGTCCTGGGCATGCTCACCGTGTTCCTGGAATACCGGCTGGCGTTCTGGGTGACCATGGGTATTCCCATCTCCTTCATGGGGGCCTTCCTGCTGCTGCCGTCCATGGATGTGACCATCAACATGATCTCGATGTTCGCGTTCATCATGGCGTTGGGCATCGTGGTGGACGATGCCATCGTGGTCGGCGAGAACGTGTTCGACATGCAGCAGGCGGGCGGCAACCGCCTCGAAGCGGTGATCCGGGGCACACGGGAAGTGGCCGTGCCGGTGACCTTCAGCGTACTGTCCAACATCGCGGCGTTCATTCCGCTGGCCTTCGTTCCGGGCGTGATGGGCAAGACCTGGCGGGTGATTCCCCTGGTGGTCTCGTCGGTGTTCTTCATCTCGCTGCTGGAATCGCTGTTCGTCCTGCCGGCGCATCTTGCCCACGAGAAGAGCGGGCCGGAGTCGAGCGTGAGCGCCGCGATCCACCGCGGGCAACAATCCATCAGTCGACTGCTTGCCCGCATGATCTCCGGCGGGTTCGGGCCGCTGCTCAAGGCTGCCCTGCGGGCCCGGTACCTGACCGTCGCCCTGGGCACGGCCACCCTGATCGCCTGCATCGGTTTCGTGATCAGCGGCCGACTGGGTTTCGAGATGATGCCGCGGGTGGAGTCTGACCGCGCCGACGTGACCGCGGTCCTGCCCTACGGCTCGCCGCTCTCGCGGATGAACGCCGTTCGCGACCGGCTGGTCAGGGAAGCCGAGAAGGTGATGGCCGAGAACGGCGGCGACAAGCTGGTACTCGGCATTCGCGGGTTCATCAATGAAAACGTCGTCGAAGTGGGCGCCTACCTGACCGATCCCGACACCCGACCTATCAGTACGGCGCGGTTCACCGAGCTGTGGCGGGTCAAGGTGGGCGAGATCGAGGGCCTGCAGTCGCTGCGCTTCCAGTCCGATCGCGGCGGGCCCGGCTCGGGGGCGTCGCTGACGGTTGAGCTGGCCCATCGCGATATCCCCACCCTCGACGCGGCCAGCGCCGCCCTGGCCGACGCCCTCGCGGAGTTCTCCAACGTCACCGACATCGACGACGGCTACACGCCCGGCAAGCAGCAGGTGGACTTCAAGATGCTGCCTGAGGGGCGCAGCCTGGGACTGAACGCGTCGGATGTCGCCCGCCAGTTGCGCGGTTCGTTCTACGGCGCCGAGGCCCTCCGGCAGCAGCGCGGGCGCAACGAGGTCAAGGTCATGGTCCGCCTGCCCAGAGAACAGCGGATCAGCGAGTACGACATCGAGTCCTTCATCGTGCGCACGCCCGGCGGCGAAGACGTCATGCTCAACCAGGTGGCCACCGTGGAGCGCGGCCGGGCCTACACCGAGATCAGCCGGCGCGACGGCCGCCGGACCGTGTCGGTGACGGCCGAAGTGAAGCCGGAGAGCGAGACTGACCAGGTCATCGCCAAGCTCGAGGCGTCGGCGCTTCCAGAACTGGTCAGGCAGTTTCCCGGGCTGGCGTACAGCTTCCAGGGCAAGCAGGAAGAGATGCGCGAGAGCATGACCGCGTTGCGGAACGGCTTCGTGATGGCGCTGATGGCCATCTACGTGATGCTGGGCATCCCCTTCCGGAGCTACTTCCAGCCCATGATCGTGATGATCAGCATTCCCTTCGGGATCGTGGGCGCCGTGCTCGGGCACATGCTGATGGGCTACAGCCTGAGCCTGGTCAGCATGATGGGCGTGATCGCCCTGTCGGGCGTGGTGGTCAACGATGCCCTGGTGCTGGTGGAGTACGCCAACCGGCAAATGGCCGACGGGAACAGCGCGTCTCAGGCGGTCCTCAACGCGGGCGTTCGCCGCTTCCGACCGATCCTGCTGACCACCATCACCACGTTCGGCGGGCTGGCCCCGATGATCTTCGAGACTTCGCGGCAGGCGCGGTTCATGATCCCCATGGCGCTGTCGCTCGGCTACGGCATCCTCTTCGCCACCGTCATCACGCTGATCCTGGTGCCGTGCCTCTACCTGGTGCTCGACGACGCCAGGCGGATGATGACGCGGCTGTTCGGCGGCCATGCCGCGGTGGAACCGCGGCCGCAGGTGGATCCCACCTTCGCCGGGCCGCGCTGAGCCCCGCCGTCATCGCTCCAGCGGCTCCCCGAAGCTCATCACCGTCACCGCGGCCCGGGCCCGGACCCCGTCGGGGGTCGTGCAGCGGAAGCCGGCCTGGTTGGCGCCCTTGAGCAGCTCGGGCACGTCGCCTTCCGGCTTGACCTCGGCCAGCACGGCGCCGTTCACGTCGTACAGTTTGCAGTCCATCGGCGAGCGGAATTCGAGATAGCCGCCGCTCTCGATGTCGACCGGGAAGGTGAGCGTCCTGCCGTTGATGGTGACGGTCGGGTGATGCAGCTTCGTCGAACGCAGCGGCAGCGCCTTGATCGGGCTGATCAGGCACCGGGCCTTCTTGCCCTGGGGCACGTTGTTAAGCCAGATGCTCAGTGAACTGATGTTCGGATAGCTGACGAACTCGCGGTAGAGCGACATCAGATAATGGTAGCCGCCGGGGGAGTCCCCGGCGTAAGGCCAGGCCGCCGGGTCGCAGCGCACGCTCTCCGGCTCGATGAACTCGACATAGCGCCAGCCGCGGAAGTCAAGCGTGACGTAATGGTCGTAGATGGCCCGGGTGATGTGCTCAGGGCTCAGCCACTGGAGGTTGAGGATCGCCCCGGAGCCGTCGCCATGCACCCAGGCGCCCATCACCTTTCGGGCACTCAGATCGATCGGCGGGTCGAACACGTGCTCCCGCTTGATCCAGGTTGCTGGTGGCCTGGCCCCACGGTTGGTCGCGGTGAACACGCCGCTCCGCCCGCCAGCCTTCGCACCGTCGGTGGTGCTGGAAAGGATACCCTCGATGCCCCTGGCCGCGTCGGACACACCGAACCACGACGGATCGGCAAAGTCGGTGAGCACCTTGGCCTCGGGCGAATCGTACGGTGCCGCCGAGCGCAGGGCTTCGATGCGCAGTTGCACCGGCTGGGGCGCGTGAGGCTGTTCCACGGTCCATGACGCGCTCTCGCCGGAAGCGATTTCGACCTTGTGCGTGGCATAATTGGCGGGCTTGAAGGTCCATTCTCCGGGAGTGAGTTCGGTGAGCGTGAAGTCCTGCCCGGGCTCCAGCAGTCGCATGCGGATCGACTCGGGGAAGTACCCGTCGAGACGGAGCTTCTCGTAACGCTGGATGATCCTGCCGAGCCGCTCGTAGGCGGGGGTTTTAGGCAGCGACCACGGATCCACCCCCATGAGCGAGATGCCGTCGCCCAGGCCGAGGGCCCTGCAGCAGAGGTACTCGATGTCGTCGGAGAAGGTGTGCTCGACCTCGGGCCGGTCGGAGGTCTTGACCGCCCACCAGCCCATGTGGCCGGGGAGCAGGATCTGCTGCATGTTCCGGTTGGCCTGGGCGTGAATGTCGATGAACCGCTTGTAGCCGCGATTGGGATGG
>CAYVVX010000247.1:0-847 GCA_964455315.1 uncultured Planctomycetales bacterium
CCTGCCTCAAGGTCAGAAGCGAAAGCTGCTCCAGGAGGCGTTTGAACAGGCCTTGGAGCATGACCTGGAAGGTCGGGTGCTGGACTTCGACCTCACCGCGGCGCGCGAGGCCGCCGCGATCGCCGCCCGGCTCCGGGCGGTCGGTCAGCCTGTTGAGGTACGAGACGTACAAATCGCGGGCATCGTGGCCGCACGACGCGGCACCCTCGCCACCCGCAACACACCGCACTTCATGCACACCGGCATCCCGCTGGTGAACCCGTGCGAGCAGCCACCGGATTGAGTCGACTCGGCCATGCGCTGGGAGGGTTCGCGCGGTGAAGTGTCCCCGCTCGCCCCTGGTCATGACCCGGGGCTGGTGCTACCCCTTTCGTGTTTCCGCGGGTATTCTTGGATTGATCGTCCGGTGGGGCGAGCCGGCCGGCGGTGCATGTGCCCGGCTGGGCGTCTCTCTGGTCCGCTGACCGCCTGTCGGGAGTCATCTATTGCCCGTATCCGCCGATGTTCGTGTCGTGACGCATCCGCTTGTGCAGCAGAAACTTACCCATGCCCGCGACGCGCGCACCGGCCACGACGAATTCCGCCGGCTGCTGGGTGAGATCGCCATGCTGATGGCCTACGAGATCACCCGCGATCATCCGGTCCGCCCGGTGGGGGTGGATACGCCGCTGGATCGGGCTATGGGGGCCATGCTGCAGAGCGAAATCACGCTGGTGCCGGTTCTGCGGGCGGGCCTGGGCATGGCCGACGGGATTCTGCGGCTCATTCCCCAGGCCCGGGTGGGGCACCTGGGGATTTACCGGGATGAAACTACCCTCGAGCCGGTGGTGTACTATAACAAGCTGCC
>CAYVVX010000247.1:857-7536 GCA_964455315.1 uncultured Planctomycetales bacterium
CCGGGGCGCCCACGTGGGTCATGTAAAACCCCCCACTGCGGGGGACCGGGGGGTCCTGGGTGGCGGCCATCGACGCGTTGAAAAAGGCCGGCGCCGCCCGGATCAGGCTGCTGTGCCTGGTGGCAGCCCCTGAGGGCATCGCCCGGGTGTCGCGAAGCCATCCGGAAGTGGTCATCTACACCGCGGCGGTCGATTCGCACCTGAACGAGTCCGGTTACATCGTCCCCGGCCTGGGCGACGCCGGCGACAGGATATTCGGAACCGTTTGAGGGTTCACGTACCCGCGCCGAAGGGCGCATCTTTTCCGGGAAGCTCAACCATGAAAATGCATCGACACGCAATGACGCTGGCGCTGATGGCGACCATGACATTCGGCGGGTTCGCGGCCCGGGCGGCGGACCCGGCCTCGGGCGCCGCGAAGGTGCCGGTTTTCCGGCTCCACGGCCCGCTGCTGGAGTCGCCGCCGGCGATGGATTTCGGCTTCGACGGCGAACTGCGACAGACCCTGCACGGCCTCTCCGAGAAGCTGCGCAAGGCGTCGAAGGACGATGCCGTCAAGGCCGTCGTGCTGCAGTTCGACGAGCCGCAGCTCGGCTGGGGACAGATGCAGGAACTTCGCCAGGTCATCGCCGACGTGCGCGCTTCCGGTAAGGATGTGTACTGTTACCTGGAGGATGCCAGCGCGGGCACCTACCTGCTCGCCACCGCCGCCAGCCGGATCGCGCTCGCCCCCATCGGAGGCATCGACCTGGTCGGCCTGCATGTCGAAGGGATCTACTTCAAGAGCCTGATGGACAAGATCGGCGTGAGCGCCGACATCATCCACATCGGGGCGTTCAAGTCCGCCGGCGAGCCCTTCACCCGCACCGGCCCGTCGGAAGAGGCCGCCAAGATGACCGACTGGCTGGTCGAGGATCTCTACCGCCAGATGATCGACACCGTGGCCGAGGCCCGCTCGCTGTCCACCGACGACGTGCGCAAGCTGATCGACGGCGGTCCCTATACCGCCACGGAGGCGCTGAAGGCGAAGCTGGTCGACGAGGTGACCTACGTCGAGTCGTTCTCCAGCACGCTGAAGCAGCGCTTCGGCAATGACCTGGTGTTCGATACCAACTACGGTGCCCGCAAGGGACCGGAAGTCGACTTCTCCAGCCCCTTCGCGATCTTCAAGCTGTTCGGTGAGGCCATGAAGCAGGCCAAGGGGGAAGTGAAGCCCGCCATCGCGGTCGTCTACGTGGATGGCATGATCGTCACCGGCAAGACCGAGGAGAGCCTGTTCGGCGACAGCGGGACGGTGGGCAGCACCACCATTCGGCGGGTGCTCAATCAGGCCCGCGATGACGACTCCATCAAGGCGGTCGTGCTGCGGGTGGATTCTCCCGGCGGATCGGCGCTGGCCAGCGACATCATGTGGCACGCCGCGCAGGAAGTGGCCGACCGGAAGCCGCTGGTCGTGTCGATGGGCAATGTCGCCGCCAGCGGCGGGTACTACGTTTCCGCGGGTGCCGAAGCCATCTTCGCCGAGCCGGGCACCATTACCGGCTCGATCGGCGTGGTCGGCGGGAAACTGGTCACCACCGGGCTGTGGGATTGGCTGGGCGTCACCTTCCACGAGACCAAACGCGGGAAGAATGCGAGCCTGTTCTCCAGCCTGCGCCCGTTCGACGAGCAGGAGCGGGCCCGCGTCCGCGGGCAGATGGAGGAAATCTACCGCGAGTTCAAGGATCGGGTCAGCCGCGGCCGGGGCAAGCAGCTCAAGGCCAAGGGCAAGACCCTCGAGGAACTCGCCGGTGGACGGGTATACACTGGCAAGCAGGCCCTGGAAATCGGGCTGGTCGATCACCTCGGCGGGCTCCAGGAGGCGGTGAAGTTCGCCGCCCGGCAGGCCAAGGCCGGCGATTACGAGGTTCGCCTGCTGCCCAAGCCGGAAAACTTCATCGATCTGCTGGTGCGGAGCCTGACCGGCGAGACCGACGAAGACGGCGGGCGGTTGCGCCTGAGCGGGCAGCCGGCCGGCTGGTCCACCGATCAGGCGGGCCTCAGGGAGGCCTTGTCGGCCCTGGGCAGCCTGGACCCGGCCAGGGCCCGGGCGGTATGGCGCTCGCTGCTGCGGATCGAGCTGCTGGGCAGGGAACGGGTGCTGCTGACCCTTCCGCAAGAGCTACTGATTCGCTGACTGACCGGCACAAGCTGCCCGGGCGGCAGATAAGTGCTGATCAAGGCATGCCGGGAATCATTGAGGTGCACTTGCTTTTTTCCCGGTGAGTGCCACAATACATGTTGCTCACATCTTGTCCGGCCCTCTCCCACTGCCGGATGAGTCTCCCCCACCAGGTGAGCGCGTACCCGGTGGTTCCGCGCGCACGGAACACCGGCGAAGCGTTCGTGCATGGTCTGCGCGGGAGGTAGCCCGATGTCGGAATTGCCCCAGGAGTCCCCACCGGCCCAGCGGTCGCGTTACAAGTACCAGCGCCTCCGCGAGCGCCTGCGTCTGGCGATTAACGAGCGCCAGCTATCCGGTAAGCTGCCCGGCGAACGCGAGCTGGCCCGCCGGTTCGACGCCAACGCCAAGACCATCAACAAGGCGCTTAGTGACCTGGCCGCCGAGGGTCTGCTGGTACGGCATGTCGGGCGGGGCACCTTCGTTGCCGGGCATGACGGGTCCTCGGGCGGCTGGGCGGGAAAGTCCCTGCGGGTCGGCTGGTGGGGCGACGGCTCCAACGGGGGAAGCCGGGACAACGAACTCCAGCAGCTGGTCTCGGAGTTGCTCGCAGCGCGCGGGCATCGCCTCGAGTGCCTATCGCCCGATGATACCGCCGGCGACCGGGACAGCGCCGTGCTCAAACCGGCCAGGCTGCGCGAAATCGACGGCGTGGTCTTCTGTGTCCGCCCGCCGCATACCGGAATGCTGGCCGATCTGCATCGCCGTCACGTTCCGGTGGTGCTGGCCTGCACGCTGCATGACAGCATCAGGATGCCGTCGGTGGTGGCCGACTACACCCAGGGGGCGTTCGAGCTCTCCCAGCATCTCCTGCACCTGGGCCATCGGCGGATTCGGCTGGTGGTGGGCGAAGAGCGGGCCGGCTTCACTGCCGGAGCGTTCGCCGGCTACCAGGCGGCCATGCGGCGACACGGGATCGAGCCGGCGCCGCCCATTCCCGCAAGAGGACCACTCGAGCCCGGTGCCTTGACCTCGGGCGGGCAGATGAGCACGGCGGTGGTGATGGTGGGGGCGGCGACGGCACTGGAATCCGTGCGCCGGCTGCGCTCCTCGGGGCTGGAGATTCCCGAGGCGCTGAGCATCGCCGTGGTGGGCGATCCCTGTTCATCGGAGCTGCGCAGTGCGTCGATCACCGCCTACGAGACGGATCCGGCCTGTGTGGCCCGCTGGGTGGCTGAATTGCTGGTGGGCTGGTCGCCCGGTCAGACGTCCAGGACGGTGATCGTGCCGGGCCAGATTCACTGCCGCGGCTCGGTGCTGCCGCTGGAGCCGACCACGCCGCTCGCGCCTCCCAGGGAGGCGGTTCTGGAAAGCTGACCCGCCCGCGTCCATCCTCGCATGGCCGGGTGCACATCGCCGGGCAGGGCGGCCATGCGGTGGTGGGAGTCTGTCCCTCCGGTTGCAGGCCGCTCAGGTTTGTTCTTCGCTGAACAACGCTTCTACGAATGCGCCGGGGTCGAAGGGCTCGATGTCTTCGGGCGTCTCGCCCAATCCGACGAACTTCACCGGGATGTCGATCTGGTCGCGGATGCCGATGACGATCCCGCCCTTGGCGCTGCCGTCCAGCTTGGCCAGGAACAGGCCGGTCACGTTGACGTGCTCGCTGAACACCCGTGCCTGGTTGATCGCGTTCTGCCCGATGGTCGAATCCAGTACCAGCAGCACCTCGTGCGGCGCGCCGGGGATCTTCTTCTCCACCACCCGCTGAATCTTGTTCAGTTCGCGCATCAGGTGATCCTGCGTATGCAGGCGCCCGGCGGTGTCCACGATCAGGTAGTCCGCCGCCCGCGACACGGCCGCTTCGCAGGCGTCGTACGCGACGGCGCCGGGGTCCGCGCCCTGCTGATGCTTGACGATCTGCACGCCGAGCCGTGCCGCCCACTCGCTGAGCTGGGCGACCGCCGCGGCGCGGAAGGTATCACACGCCGCCAGAATCACCTGCTGGTTCTGCTTCCGCAGATGCTGGCACAGCTTGGCGACGCTGGTGGTCTTGCCGGAACCGTTGATCCCCACCACCAGCACCACCGTCGGCCCGGAGGCGGCCCGGGCCAGTTGACGATCGGCTTCCGGCCAGTAGCCGACGATGCTGTTCTTCAGGAAGGGGATGATCTCCTGGGTTTCCCGAATCTCACCGGACTTGTACGCCTGACGGACCTCGCCGATCAGCCGGGCGGTCACGGCCGGACCCATGTCGTCGGCCAGCATGGTCTCTTCGAGCTGATCGATGATCTCGTCGTCGATCTTGCGCCCGAAGGGCAGGATGGATCGGAAGCTGCGGGTGATCTTGTCCCGCGTCTTGGCCAGGCCCTTCTTGAAGCGGTCGAACAAGCCCATGATCGGATGCGTCTCCAGGTTGTGCCGGGCTTCGGCTGATGGTCAGGTGCGGACGGTTCCCGGCGGTGCGTCCTGCGGGCGGGCGATGCGGCAGGTCGGGTCGTTCTTCCAGATCGCGTCCAGCACGCCGTTGATGAACTGGGGCGTCTCGCCGGCGCCGAACTCCCGGCCGATCTCGATGGCTTCATCGAGGATCACCCGCGTGGGCACCTCCAGCCGCTCGATCAGCTCGAACATCGCCATCCGCAGGATGTTGCGGTCCACGACCGCCATGCGGGCCACGACCCAGTGTGACGAAGCCCCGGCGATGATGGCGTCGTAGCGTTCGCGGTTGCTCCAGGTGCCGGCAACCAGGATGCGGGCGTAGTCGGCCAGCTCGCCGGACAACCCGGTCTCCTGCAGCAGGGGGGCCAGCACTTCGGCGATGCCCACGTCCAGCGGCGCCCGCTGCACGTCGAGCTGGTAGAGGGCCTGCAGGGCGACAATTCGAGCGTCGTGGCGATATTGATTCATGGTGGTCCGGGGGCATTATAGCGCCGGGTGGCGGCGGGTGCGATCACGAATGACGGGAAGCGTACTCCCGGGGCGGGGCTGTGCGGCTACTTCTTCAGGCCGCGCAGCTTGCCCAGCAGATTGGCCATCTCGATCGCCGCCAGCGCCGCGTCGGCCCCCTTGTTGCCGGACTTGGCGCCCGCCCGGTTGACCGCCTGCTCCAGCGTGTCAGTGGTCAGCACGCCGAAGGCGATGGGAACGCCGGTGTCCATGCTGGCCTGGGCGATGCCCTTGGCGGCCTCCGATGCGACGAAGTCGAAGTGGGGGGTCTCCCCGCGAATGACGCAGCCGAGACAGATCACGGCACTGAACGCGCCGGAGCCCGCGGCCGACTTGGCGACCAGCGGCAGCTCCCACGAACCGGGTACCCACATGACCGTGACAGCGTCCCGGGTACCGCCGTGGCGCTCGATGGCGTCGATGGCGGCGGCCAGCAGCCGGGAGCAGATGAACTCGTTGAATCGGCTGACCACGATGGCAAACCGCTGATCGCGGACGACCAGGTCGCCGGTGAGGGTATGGGCGGATTCGGACATCTCAGGTGCTCTCCTCAAAGCGGGGCCTTCAGCGGGCGAAGGCGCGAGTCCGTCCGCTCGCGATGACTCGGAAGCGGGCGTTCAACCGATATTTTAATGGCCGGAGACACCGGATGCCAGAACGGCCGGGGTAAAACAGGGCGGGGGCATCCGCCGCCGGTGCGGATGCCCCCGCGAAGCATTCGGATGGGTGGCGTTGCGACTACTTGAGCTTGTTCAGGATGCCGCCGATGGGGCTCTTCTTCTTTTCCTCCTGCTTGGGCTCTTCCTTCGGCTGCTCCTTCTTCTCGGGCTCCTTGGCGGAGGCGGTTTCCTGCTTTTCCTGGGGCTTGGGCTTCTCCTCGACCTTCACATCGTCGTCGCCGGCGGTCTCGGCTGGTTCCGTCGGCTCGGCTTGCCGCGCCAGCGCGTCCTGGTCCACCACAGTCACGCCTTCGGGGGCCTTGAACACGAACCGTTCCGGCTTGATGTCCTCGTTCAGCTTGATGTCCCTGGTGATGGAGCTGGCCATCTCCTTCCCGTTGGCATCGAAGGACATCGCCTTGAGGGCGATCCCGCTCTCCTTGTCATAGTAGCCCACCGACCGGCCGATCATGTTCATCTGGGGGTTGGCGCTCTTCTTGGGCTTCAGTTCGATGACGTACACCGCTTTCCCGTCGACCTTCTCCTCGGGGAGCAGTTTCAGCTCGAAATGCTCGCGCTGGAACTTGAACAGGGCCTTCTGGTCGAACGGATTGAGGTTGTCCTTCTTCTCGGGCTTGCTCTTCATGGCCATCTTCTGCCCGGCCATGTCGGTCAGGGTGTAGGAGAACTCCCCGTCGTAGATCATGAGCATGTTGCCTTCCATCTTGGTCTCTTCATCCTGCATCTTCTGGCTGGACTTGGACTTCGTCTCCGTCCGCAGCTTCCAGCCGTCCGGCGAGATGACCGTCCGAGTCCGTGCCCGGCCGATCCGCGCGATGTCGGCTTTCGACGCGATCTTGCTGCCTCCCTCGACGACGTTGAGGCCGGCCCCGGGATTCCACTCGATGAAGAC
>CAYVVX010000248.1:0-1214 GCA_964455315.1 uncultured Planctomycetales bacterium
ACACCGACCCGAAAACGCTGGTCAAACGGCTTCAACCCCGCTAATCAAATACCTTAGGAGAAACGCTAATGGGCGAAGAAGAAGATGAGGATGAAGATAAGCTCACTGTTGTATGTAAAGCCAATAACTTGCTCGATCCTGCCTGTCGCTACAAGTATAAGTATAATGGAACAACGTTTGCTACTTGCCCTTATGTTCACGGCAACAATAGATTCGGATACATAAAATCGGAAGGTAACTTTACATATGCTAGACACGTCAGCGTGGATAATGTAGCCGACAATTCATGGGATGATGAGGGAACCAAATACGAGTACGACTGGGTTGTGACTACATTGAGAATATTCCCCTGGTTTGTCTCGATCAATTGTCGCGAAAGCAGCGATATAGCTGATGTGGCATCGGAAACCCAAGGGAGCCCCAGCAACTGCGAGTAGGTTGATATCTAATAGTATATGATTGAGGTAGTGGCCTGCCTTGACCGGATTCCGACGGAGGTCGAAATGAGATCCATCGCACTAGCGAGGTACTGCGTACTTTTCTCTGTTTCCACAATCTTCCTGATCACCTGCCATGCCGCGGATGGCAGTGATCTCATGCTACACAGCATATCGCTCAAGGGGGAGGCATTGGGAGGAGAACTTGTGTTCTATCAGATCCCTTTGGGGGGTGATGTGAAGCGAATGGTACGGGTGCAGACTACACGTGGGGAATCTGCATCAGACGTCGTGCAAAGGATTTCTGACCAAATCAGGCAACGCAATCCCTTTGGATGGCATTCTTCTTCATTGGATCCTTCTGCTCGTCCGGGACATGCTGACGGGGCCGCTTTGGTAGGTATTCCCGGTGGTCCGGATGGCCTCTATGTCTTTGGAGGCAGCGAGGCTGGTTTAGGCATCCCCTCCCCCCCTCGATCACTAAGTATTGCACAAGATTCCTCTCCTGATGAATTGAAGATTGTTTGGTCAGCCGATCCCGACACTAGCTATGACCACCTAGTGGTGTCATGTAATGGTCCGATGCGTAGCGAGCGCTTGTCAGGGGATGCGCGGAGCACTGTTCTTTCCATATCAAAAAGCTGGCCGTATCAGAATAAGCGAGACTTGAGTGTCACCCTCGTAGGGTATCGTGATGGCATTCCTTCAAATGCCGCGGTAATCAGGTACTTTGGTGGGCCACAGCAAGAGTACATGGGAACCCCGTTTGCTGGTGGC
>CAYVVX010000248.1:1224-7520 GCA_964455315.1 uncultured Planctomycetales bacterium
GATGCTTTTCAGTGGAAGGAGGCTGCACGCCCAGATAAATCGAGAGGCGACAGGTACTACCAGCGCCTGTGCGGCGGTAAAGCGGGCGCGGCGGGCACTTGGAGGTGTTTCGGCGGCCTTACGTCGGGCAAAACCTACCGGCTGTCCGGCTGGGTGTGTACCGGAGACATGCCCGCCGATCAAGACAATTGGTCCTTCTCATTTCACGCCGCCCCGGTTCCTGACATGCACATCATGCCTACTCCGGAACAGTTGAATGGCGAGTCGCCCCTTCCCGGGGGCGCAGTTGCGTCGGCATGCCGCATAGCCCGTTTCGGGCCCGAAGCGCGAACGTCGCCCAATCACTTCGACCTCGCCACAACTGATCCAGCCAAGCCGGTGCCAGGACGAACCGTCAGTGACATTACGCTGCCCGCCGGTGCGACCGCCGTCCTAATTTGGACGCGCTATGAGTCGGCGAACGGGGAGTCTAGCGGAGTCGGATTCGGACAACTGCGACTTGAGGAGGTATGGGGAGCCCCGTGATGGGGGCGCTTGAAGAGGAAGCTGCTATGTCGCCAACGCCTTCCGCGTCGCGTCGAGCGCCATCCGCGCCGCCTCTTCCGCCGGCACGTCCTTGAGCCGCCCGAAGATCTCCAGCGAGCCCGCCCCGTCGTAGCCGATCTCGTTCAGCGCCCCGGCGAACCCTTTCAAGTCGATGACCCCTTCGCCGGGCAGCACGCGCTGGTTGTCGCGAACTTCCTCCGGCGGCTGATCCGCGGCGTCGTTGAGATGCACGTGCACGATCCGCTCGCGCCCGGCGCGGACGATATCCTCCACCGTCGCGTCCGGATCGTGATGCCAGTGCCACGCGTCCAGCAGCAGCCCCACGTTGTCGCCGCAGCTTGCCGCCAGCGCCAGCATGTCGGCCATCTGCCACACGCACGGGTGCCCCTTCTGCCGAAGGTGCAGCGGCGTGATGAACTCGATCCCGAAGCGCACACCATGCGGCCTGAGCACCTCCGCGATGGCCGTGAACCGCTTGCGCAGCGTCACCCGCATCTGCTCCGCGGGCGTCTCGTACGCCGGCGGCACCCACGTCGCCATCCGCGGGCAGCCCACCTCCGCCGCCAGCCGCGCATCCGCGTCCAGCCGCTTCATGCCCTCGTCGAACGCCGCGTCGTCCTTGCGGAACTCCACCGGCATGCCCACCGCCGCCGGGTACAGCTTCAACTCGGCCAGCAGCGACTTCACCGCCCCCGCGCCGGCCGTCCGCAATGCGTCCAGATCCACGTCGACCGCGTCGTAGCCGACCTTCGCCGCCAGCCGCAGAAAATCATCCCACGCCAGCCCGCCGCCGGCGGTCACGCGATTCAATGCGATGCGCATCACTATTCCTTCCGCCCCTTCTTCGCCCGATGGCGCAGGGCCGACTCGATGAAGTCCTGGATGTCGCCGTCGAGCACCCGCTCCGGGTTGCCAGTCTCGTGCAGCGTGCGATGATCCTTCACCCGGCGATCGTCCAGCACGTAGCTGCGGATCTGGCTGCCCCAGGCGATTTCGCCCTTGTCGCCATAGAGCCGCTGCATCTCCGCGTCGCGCTGCTCCTGCTTGAGCCGCTCGATCTTGGACTGCAGAATCGCCAGGGCCATCCGCTTGTTCTGCTGCTGGCTGCGCTCGTTCACGCACTCCACCACCAGCCCGGTGGGGATGTGCCGGGCCCGCACCGCGGTGGCCACCTTGTTGACGTTCTGCCCGCCCGCGCCGGCCGCACGCCGGAAGTACACGATGTCCAGCTCGTCCTCCTTGAGCTCCACGTCGATGTCCTCCAGCACGGGCAGCGCTTCCACGGCCGCGAAACTGGTATGCCGCCGCTTGTTGGCGTCGAACGGGCTGATCCGCACCAGCCGGTGCACGCCGCGCTCGCAGGACAGGTAGCCCATCGCGTAGGAGCCGCTGATCTTCAGCGTGATGCTGCGCAAACCGGCCTCCTCGCCGTCGGTCCGGGCCAGTTCCTCGACCTTGTAGTCGTTCCGCTCGAAGTAGCGCAGGTACATGCGCAGCAGCATCTCCGCCCAGTCGCACGCCTCGGTGCCGCCGGCGCCGGCCTGGATGCTGAAGAAGCAGTCCAGCGGGTCGTTCTTCGACGACAGCAGCGCCATCAGCTCGACGCGGCGGATCTGGTCGGACAGCCCGGCCAGCTCCCGGTCCACCTCGGCCAGGTTCTCGTCGCCGCCCTCCTCGCTGGCCAGCTCGAACAGCACCTGGGCGTCCTCGGCGCGGCGGACCGCGGCCTCCACCGGATCGATGAGGGCCTTGATGCCCTTGAGCTCGGTGACCACGCCGCGGGCTTTCTCCTGGTTGTCCCAGAAGCCTGGTGCGGCCATGGTTTCCTCAAGCTGTTGAAGGCGGGCCTTGCGTTTCGGCAAGTCAAAGAGAGTCCCGGATGGCAATGATCCGGGACGAGAGTTCGGCGAGCGTGCCGGCGGGATCCTCGAACTGCATCGAATGGCTCCTTGCCGCCGCGGCCGGCGGCGATGCGGGGTCATGGGTCGCTGAGGGGACTATATCGGTGGCGGCAGGCAGCGGCAACCGCCGGGAATCCGCCGGACGGGCCGCGCCGGCGGCGGGATCAGCGGCGCTGGCCCGGGGACGAACCTTCCCGGCGCGCGGCGGGCTCAGTAGCTCAGGCCGCGGAACAGGAAGAACTGGAACTTGTCCAGATCCATGCGGCCGGCGTGCGACTGGGCCAGGGTCATGTCCGGGCGGATGATGAAGAAGGAGGGCACGGTCTGCACGTTGAACTGCTCGGCGAGCTTGGGGTTCAGGGTCTTGCTGAGGCGGATGGCGATGCAGCCGTGCATCTGTTCCTGAACCTTGGGATCCTCGAACACCTCCTCCATGTCCTGGCAATCCATGTCCAGGGGCTCCCAGAAATAGACCAGCGCCCGGCGGCTCTGTTCCACCGCCCGCTGGACGCCCTTTTCGTAATCCGATTCCCAATCGACCGAGCTGCATCCGGTGATCATCAACACGGACAAGGCTGGAAGCAGGAAACACCCGCATCGTCGCACCAGACTCATGACATCGTAAGACGGTTTCATCGGCCTCCCCGGGCTTCATGCGGCACCATCGCCGGGAACCATTCTGGCCGAACCCGCGTGGGATGCAAGGCCGGCTCCCGACCACCCCGGCCGCGCCGGTCTGGGAAACCGCTCCGGCGGAACCCGTGTGGGGTGCAGGGGGCGGAATGTCCGGCTCCGACCAGCGGCCACCGCTCACCCATGCAAGCACCCCGGCTCACCACCGCGAGTCGCGCCTGGGCGGACTTCAGCCCCCGTGCAAACCGACCCCCGCAGGGTGGGCTATGCCTGCCTCCGACCGCGAATAGCCCGTGCGGCTGGTCATCCGTCCTTATACGCCCTGAAGCTCTCAAAAAGCTGCACGAAGGACGAGGGCCTGTACTTCTCAAAGCTCTCCTCATCAACAAACACATAATCATACTGAACGTCAGACTGCAGCCGGTTGATGTCATCGCACCATTGCCGCAGCCGCTTCATCTTCTCCGGCACATCCAGATCCTCCTGCCCCTTCGTCTCCACGATCACCACGCTGCCGTCGCCGAGCTTCACGACGAAATCTGGATAATAATTCGAGATGCTACCGTCAGCCCGCACATAATCCAGCTTGAAATGCACCGCCAGATAGTTTTTCGCGTAGGATTCGACGTCCCGGCATCCTTCAAGGAAGTTCGCAAACTCCAGTTCCAGATGGCTGTCGCCGATGACGCGATTGAAAACGCTCTTCTTCGGGATGATGCAGTCCTGATCCTTCGCCACGAATGGGCGCGTCTGCAGCAGCTTGATCGTATCACGAATCTCCGCATCGCCCCGGTCCTGCACGGTCAATGCGTTGACCGCCTTCTTGAATGTCTCAATCACCGTCTTGGTGGCCGCCAACTCGGACAGATTCCGCATCGTGTTCGGCTGTTCCAGGTCGACTGCTTGCCCGAACAGGTGTTCCTGCACGAATGTCTTCACTTTGCCGTACAGCACGTCGTAGCCGCTCACCAGCCGTAGCTCCCGCATGATCGTCTGCGCGAAGTAACCGATCACGCTGCGATAATCCGCCACGCCTGCCGTGTCCAGAACCGTCGTATGCGTCACCTCGTTGGTGGTGATGTCCTTGAAAACGATCTCCCGCTGCTCCTCCTGGCTGAATTGCTGGTACGCCACCGGTCGATGCCCGAACGATGCGAGATCCAGTTCGCCCAGCGTCTTGTACTCGCGATAGACGCGCGGCGTCAGCACCGGAATCTCGATATCAAGCTTCTCGATGTCCTTTTTCGCATTCGCGTGGTCCACTTCGACCACCAGCGGCGTCTTCGGCTTGGTCCCCTGGCCCATCGGCTTGTGCTCAAGCTGGACACCCTCGGCCTGGATCGACTCGACGAAGTCCATGAAGGCGTCTGTCCCGATCACGCTGACAAACTCCTCCGTGAAATTGGGGTACATCTTCCGCAGCCCGCGCCCCAGCGTCTGCTCCGGTAAAATGTTGCTCTTTGCCGCGTACGGGCGAAGCCCCACGATCGTTGTCACGTTCCGAACGTCCCATCCTTCCTTGAGCATCATCACCGAAACGATCGCCTTGTACGGGCTGGTCTCCTCGTCGATCGTGTTGGCCTGTGCGCGCAGCTTTTCCAGTTCCTCCTTGGCCTTTCCCGATGCCGCCTCGGAGATTTCGCCGTTATTCTTCGTGTGAATGACCAGCACCGCGTCCTTCAAATCCGGGTACCGTCCTTCCAGGTACTCCGCCACGTCGTCGCAGTTCTTCGTATCGTCGGTCATCACAAAGAGGATCGCCTTTTTGCCCATCTTCCGATGCTGCTCGCTCGCCTGCCGCCACTCCACCACCCCCAGGTCGAGATAATCCGCGTACTTCTCGGTGTACTTGGCGCTCTGCCGCTCGTGCAGCTTCGCCCGGCTGGGCGCGTCCGGCAGAACCGGGTGCTTCACTACGTTCTGCGAGATCGCTTCCACCAGCGGATAGTCCGCGATGGTCTGCACGAAGATGGCGCCGTTGTTGTGCCGGGGTGTCGCCGTCACATCGATCTGCAGCGCCAACTCCGACCCCTTCTGAAGCAGCCGGTTGTGAATGTCCTCGATCGACTTGAACCACGCCAGCCGCGCGTCGTGAATATGGTGGGCTTCATCGTTGAGCACCATCAGTTCATCGATGTCCCGCACGATCATCCCCAAGTCCACCTTCGAGTCCGTCGTGGCACCCGTCGGCTTCCTGCCCAGGAAATAGTCCATCGTGTTTTCATCATCCGCCGATGGCGGGATGTCATCCCCCGAATACACCCGGTGGATGTTGGTAAGTAAGATGTTGCACGTCGGCAGCGTGATCCTCACCTCATCCTGCTTGTGCAGCGTAAGCTGGAAATCATCCCGCCAGTTGCGCCCTTCATAGCCGTTGTCCGGAAGCACCGGGTCGTCAAAGAAGATCCGCAAACCCTGGAAGTCTTTATAGATCCGGTCCAGAACGATGATGTTCGGCGCGATCACCAGGAAGTTCCGCGACAAACCGGACTCCGGCTCGTACGTCTTGCAGAAGAAGCTCCACGCCAGCGCCAGGCTCATCACCTTGGTCTTGCCGCTGCCCGTCGCCATTTTCACCACGAACCGCCGCCAGGTTTCATCGAACATCCCCGCCGACACCAGTCCGGACGAATCAAACCGCATCAGATCGTACTTGTCCTTCGCCCCTGCCACGTCGTACAGGTACACGATGGTTTCCAGCGCCTCGCGCTGGGCGAAAAAGTACTCGAACGCCGCCATCGTCCCGTCGCTCTGCGGCAGGAGGTGTTCCGTCCCGAACCACCAGTTCAGCAGTGCCCGGCTGGTCTCCGTCGCCCCCACGTACCCGCCGTTGCGAAACTCCTTGACCTTCTGGCGCAGTTGCGACACCAGCGGCGCCATCAGCTTGTCCGCCGTCGTCGCCCGCAGCGCCTCATCCGCCGGGAACCACCGGACCGCTGGGTCCAGGATCGCGTGCGGCGAACTCGGAAAATCGGGGTGCAGAGCCATCAGCAACCATCCCTTCGACCAACGCCATCCCCGCCCCTACCGTCATTCCCGCGCAGGCGGGAATCCAGTCCGCCCCCGTGCCCCCAGCCACCATCACAGAATCGATTCATAAAGGTCATCCCAATTTGGGTTCATTTCCTCAATCAGGCGAAGCTTCCATGCCCGGTTCCACTTCTTCAATTGCTTCTCCCGAACAATGGCATGTTCCATGTCACCGTGCAATTCATA
>CAYVVX010000249.1:0-2339 GCA_964455315.1 uncultured Planctomycetales bacterium
AGTTCGACGTACTTCGGGGCAAAGTGCCCTGAATTGAACTGCCTGAGTGCAGAACGAGCGTTGGTGGTCACGAGACAGGCTCCCGGCCGCATGCAGGATGCGACATTCCTTCGCTAAACTATAGCACAATAATGTCTTAACTCAAATACTTTGATGGTCGCCCCGGGTGCGGCCGCCTGCAGGGCGAAAGCCGGACACCACGTCAACCATAAGCTATTATATGACAGTTGCTTACACTACTGACTCACTCGCCGCAGGCCGGAGCCAAGCCCGCTCCATTCAGGCACCGCAGGAATTCAGCAAGGTCGGCCCCATCAATGTCACCATCTCCAAGCGGGAGCCCGGGCTCCCCCACGTCGAAGCAGATGCAGCCGCCGGGAAGACCGCCGCCGGGTCCGCTCATGCAGGCTTGAAATCGGCCAAAATCCTCCATGTCCACGTCGGCATCTCCATCGGCGTCCACCCCGGGCGCATGGCACATCGACCGGGGGGATGCATCGAACCGCAGGATCCGGGCTTCGGCATAGCCGGACTGCATGAACGACCGCTCGACGAACCGGGTGTAACCGTATTGCTGAACGAGAAGATCATCGTCACCATCGCGATTCCAGTCCCCAACGTGGACTTCCGGGCTGCCAAAGGACGGCGGAAGATTCAGGGCGATGGCGTTCTGAAAAACCGCGCTTCCTTCCTGGGCACGATTCAGAATGATGTAGCTTTGCCCGCTGGCATAGGCAGCCAGAATGTCGTCCCAGCCGTCGCCGTTCCAGTCGGTGCCTTGGGCGGTCAGGCGGATATCATGCAGTTTGGCCACCTCCACTCCCGCGCCGAACACGACCGGGCCTCCCGGCATGCGGAGGAAAAGTCGGACAAAACCGTGCGTGTCCGCGACCACCAGATCCTCCCATCCATCGTGGTTGTAATCACCGGGAGCCACCACGGTCCGCAACCCCTGCAGGATGTCGAAAGGCGCCGTACCGGGAGGATGTTCGACCTTGAGAAGGCCGCCGGCGGCCAGCTCAAGCTGATTGCCGACGGGATCGAAGTGCGGGGCTTCGTCTGAACCCATGTCCCGGTGGAACCAGACGTACCCTTCGTGGTCGCCGAAGAGAATGTCCTTGTGCCCATCACGATCCATATCGGCCAGAGCGCGATAGTCCCACGCATCCCCGCTGGGGGAAGGATGGTTGATCTCGTTCGCACCGGGCAGCAGGATCGGGGGGCCGAAAAGCCCCGGCGCTCCCTGCCCCGTATTGAGCTGGACGAGATAGCGAGAGAAGAGATCCGGCCAACCGTCGCCATCGTAATCGACAATCTGACTGAAGCCGAGCGGGGCGTTGCCCCAGCGCGAACTCAGCGGCAGCGCGGCCGCGTCGTAGGCAGGGCTGGTTGGTGTCCCGATGTTGACCAGCAGCAGCAGGCTGCCGCCCGTACTCACGACCAGATCGAGGAGTCCGTCACCGTTGAAATCCACCGCCCGCGGCGTGCCCAGTGCGCCGAACCGGAATGTGCCGAAGCCCGGAAATGGGAACACCAGGCTGAGCTGCGGCGCGGTCCGCGTGCCCACGTTCCTGTAGTACCACAGAAACCTGGCCGGGTCGGAGAGATCGCCGCCGCCCGCGGTCATCTGCATGGCGCCGCTGATCAGATCGAGGTCGCCATCACCGTCGAAATCCGCGACCGTCGGGGCCGCCGTCCAGGTGACGTCGAGATCCTGCCCGTCCGCCTGCAGCGGGCCACGGGAGGTCAGCACCGGCGCCACGTTCGGCGATGGGGCGATGTTCTCGTAATAGAAGATCAGCCCGGTGATGTATCCGCCGGCCAGCAGATCCAGATCACCATCACCATCCCAGTCCACCACCTCGAGCACCGGGTAGTAATCGATGGTGAATATGGTGTTGGTGGGATCCTCCGCACACGGAGAGATGGGCATCTGAATGGGCTGCCCGTCGGCTGGAAGAAGTCCCTCCCGATGCCATAGCGGTGAGGTTCGGGTGCCGGTATTGCGAAAGAAGACGATGCCGCCGCGCTCGGCCCCCACCAGCAGGTCCAGATCCCCGTCGCGATCCCAGTCCACCGCGCGGGGCGCCGCCGACCAGCCGACATCCAGCGGCGCACCATCATCCGTGAACAGCAGGGTGGGCGAGCCGAAGGCGGGCCCGCTGGATGAGCCCTCGTTTTCATACTGGAGGATGGTGCCGGTCGCGTTGCCCATCAAGAGGTCAAAGGCGCCATCCCCGTTGACGTCGGCCACATCCACGCGGCCATGGATGACCGGGGCGAACTGATCCGAGGTCTGCATGCAGCGGTTGACACCGTCGCCGAGAAAGCCGGCAGGC
>CAYVVX010000249.1:2349-3311 GCA_964455315.1 uncultured Planctomycetales bacterium
CCAGCGTGTCGAAGTAGATCGCGTAGTAGGCGGGTTGATCGCCCTGCTGCGTGTGGGTCCACGCGATCTGGCCCCGCCGGCCGTCACCCCGGGTATTAAAGAATCGTCCCCCGCCGGCCATGTAGATGATCGGGGTGGCCACGCCGCTGGTACTGTGCGCGTTGCCGATCCGGTCCGGGTAGTTCCAGGGGATCACCTGATCGTAAAAGCGAAGCGGGCGATCGCCCGGATTGGTGGCATAGGCATTGCCGTCGAAGGGAATTACTTCCCCGGTTTGCGGTGAAAACCCGATCACCTGCAGGCTGGCCAGGTCGCAGCGCAGACCCGCCAGCAGAGAATCGAAATCGATCGGGACGCGGGCGACCCCCTCATCTGAAGGGCGGAGCAATCCGCCCACCGGCTCAACACGCACCAGCACCCGATGCTGGCGATCGCTCGACCAGCGTGGCTCGACCCCGGAGTACGTCGCCGGCGGACCCGTTTGCCGAGCAGCATCAAACGCCTCGCCAGCGGTGCTGTAGCAGACCAGTTCGTCGACCTGCCACACCGTGGCCCGGTCGCCGCCGTTGCCGGTATAGTCCATCCACCCCAGGTGGGTTACCGCGAGCCGGCTGTATTCGTCCGCCGGCCCCCACGGCGGCGGGCCCTGCAGCGCGGGCACGTCGGTGTCCAGGTCGACCGACATGCTGCCGAGTTCGCGGGCTTCAGTATCGAAGAGCCCGACGCTGACCACGTGCGTCGTACCGTCATAGCCGACCGCCAGAAGGTAGGTGCTTGTGAGGGCGCCAGCGCCGAGATCTACGGACGGGCCGGTCACATCGCCGAACCAGGTGAGCCCATACGCGCCGAAGCCGACCCCGAGCGTGAGCCGGTAGCTGCCGCCTTCCGCGTGGTGCCGCAGGAGAGCACCGCAGACCGGTCGTGTTTGCCAGGGTTGAGAGTCGCCCAGGAAGCCGGCGAAC
>CAYVVX010000249.1:3321-7498 GCA_964455315.1 uncultured Planctomycetales bacterium
GCGTCGACCAGGCGAACGTGTACAGACCGCTGAACGAGTCGCTGCCTCCAAGCGTTGTGCCCAGCGGCCGACCGGCTTTGTCCGGGGTGTACATGTTGGTGCTGTTGTCCCACGCGGTGACCTGGAGCCGACCACTCGTCACCGGCCCGAGTATCGTCTTGGCCGTCACCTGATCATAGATGTCCACCACCCCATCGGCGCCCGCGTCGAAGGTCGATCGCCAGAGTTCGGCACCGAAGCCGCCGGACGCCGGTGGGAGGAGCGCAGCCACTGCCAGGAGTCCCATGCCTCTTCGCATGTCAGTCCCCACACGCCGGTGGCAGGTCAGCCCCCCCCAGGCACCCGAGGAAACTCACCAGATCGTCCTGATCCACATCCTTGTCACCCGTCGGCAGGCTCGGGCTGACCGCATCAAAGCATGTACATCCCTCGAGCAGGCCACCGCCCGGCCCGGTCAGGCACCGCTGCAACTCGGCGAAATCGTCCATATCGACATCCCCGTCGCCGTCCCCGTCGGCCGGTGGCGAGTGGCAGATCGACGGCGGGGCGCTGGTTCCCTGGTGCCAGCGGATGTAGTCGATCAGCACGTGGCAGGCGTTCGCCGGTATCGGGAAGCCCACGTCTCCGAACCAGATCCGGCTGAAACTGATCAGATCGCCTTCCGCATGCTGGTGGGCAACGACCGGCGTCGGGTAGTCGTCCACGTACAGATGCCAGTAGAGCCCGTGCGCCGCCCGGGTCAGCCGGTAGACGTGGAAATCATCGGTGGTGTTCATGGCGAAGGTCGCATACCCGGCCGGCAGATACGAGTGCATCAGTTCCGCCTTGTCCGGCGACAGGGTGAGCGAGACGCCGCCCATCTGGTCGTTGGCGAGCAGGTTGAACGCCCGGTTCAGGCTGTCGGGCAGGACCTTGATGCGGGCCTCGATGGTGACGGCTTCCTTGTTGGGCCAGGTGGCAATGGTGTCCCGGCGCGCGTTCGCGGCCCCCAAAAAGGTGTTGAGCTCCATGATGCCGCCGGCCTGCTGGGTCCACGCACTCGCCCCACCCTGGATCCAGCCGGAAGTCAGAGGCTCGCCCACCCCCTCATAACCATCGGTGAATGACTCGCTGTCCGGAGCCGGTGATGGAAGCGGCGGAAGCGCACGTGCCGGAAACGTTCCCGGCGGCTGCCCTGGAGCACTGGCTCCGCGCCGGTAGCGGACGAAATCCAGCGTGTAATTGGCGTTATACGCGGTGTTGTTCTCGTTGTCGCCGATCAGGATGCGGGGATACTCGAGATAGGGATCACCCGCACCGGAGGCATACTGCGTGCTACCGTTGCCGGAAACGAACGGGATCGGGCTGTTGTCGATGTAGACGCGGATCACATGACTGCCGGGCAGACGAACCACGCGATAGAGGTGGTAGGTGTCGGTGGTGTCGAAAGCCGCGATCGTCCCCGAGCCGGCGGCGCCCAGATCACCGGCCTTGATCCGGTTGGGGGACAGGTGCACGCCCAGTGAACCGCCGTCGTCCAGCGAAGTGATCGAGAAGGCATCGGTATTGCTGTTCGGCTTGATCAGAACCCGCACCTCCAGGGTCAGCCCGTCGGCATAGGTCAGGATCGGGTCGCGGAACCAGATGTTGCCGGTCTTGCCGTGATCGGCCGGATTCGTGACGCGGTCCACGGACATGAAACCAACCGCGGGCGTGTTGAGTCGGAAGCTCACCCCCGGCTGGTTCCAGTCGTCATCGAACGGGCTGTCCCAGCGCAGGTGATTGGGCACGCCATCCGCAGCCGAGCCCACCCCGTCATAGAAGACCTCCCAGGGTTCGGTGCCCGGATCAAACGGATGGCACGTCGCCTGGGCACAGGTGGTCCCTGCGCCCTGCCAGGTGCCTGCAGCCGCACTGCAGGCGGACTGGGTCTGGTCTTCCTGGCAGGTACCGTCGAGCAGGCAACACGCGCCGGTTGGGGCCGCGCCGGTCTCCACCGCACCGAAGGCTCCCTCGGCGGTGTCAAAGTACGCAACACGATCCACATCCCAGACGATGGTTTGCAGATTCGCATTGCCGATGTAGTCCTGCCAGCCAAGGTACCTGATCTGGGTGGCGTTGATGTCCGCATCGAGAACCGACTGACTCAGGACGTGCAGATTCGGATAATCCGAGGCGCTGTCGAGGTCGCCCGTGTTGTCTGCCAGGACCAGGCCGTCCTGGTCGAAAAGCACGCAGCGCAGGACGTGCGTGCCGGCGTCCCAACTGACCACGAACTGGTAGGTGGTGTCCAGCGCATCCGGGCCCAGGTTTGTGGCACCCCCGGATTTGTAGCCGCTGTAACCGACTCCCACCCCCCCGAAGTATCCTCCGATGTTCATGATGTAGTCGCCGCCCTGCTTGCTGGAACGTATGACGCTGCCGATGAACTCGCGGCTGATGTGCACCTGGGCGTCACCCAGGAATCCGGCCGCGGTGTAGACCTCCACCGACGTCTCGGCAAGCTGCGACCAGGCAAACTTGTAATAGCCGCTGAAGCTGGCAGCCCCGGCCCCGACCGCGCCTCCCAGCGCCCGCCCGCCCTTGTCGTGCTGGCCGCCGAACGTGATTCCGTCCTCCAACTGCACCCGGAGAACGCTGCCGGAGGCACCGGCCGGGTCGAACATCGACTTCCCCGGATTACCGTCCTGGAATTCGGTCATGGCATCGAAGCCGCCGGGGATGTTGAAATCAGATGACCAGATCTGACCACCGTAGGTGTGCGCGTTCGACACCACGGCACAGGCGATCACCCAGCGGCACACGAGCCCGAAGAAGGAGTAGTTGCCTGTCCTGCGCCAGTTCATGGTTGATTCCTCTCCCCCGAAGCTGGTTCCTGGCCGGGGTGGGCCAGTTCCGCCAGTGCTGCGTTGAGCAGCTTGTTCGCCGGTATGTTCTGCGGGTCGAGGCGCAGCGACTCGCGAAACGAAGCGATCGCCGGTTCAAGCTGACCCTGCAGACTCAGGATAATGCCCATGGTGTTGTGAGCCTCGACATTCGAGGGGTTGATCTTCAGCGCCTGGGCGCACTGTTCCCGGGCATCGGCCAGGCGATGCTGGCGGGCCAGCGCGATGGCCAGGCTGGTGCGGGCCCTGTCGTGATTCGGGGCCAACCTGATCACCTGCTGAAAATGATCAGCCGCTTCGGCGAACGCCCCCTGGCTCATCAGCGCGCTGCCCAGATTATGGTGAGCATCGCTGTTGGACGGGTTCAATCGCAGCGCTGCATTGCAGTGCCGAATGGTGGCGGCCGGATCCCCTTGCCGCGCGGCCACGATGGCCAGGTAATTGTGGGCATCATCGCTGTCCGGCTGGACCCGCAGCGCCTCTTCGAACCGCCTGGCCGCCTCCTCCAGCCGGCTTTCGCGGATCAGGATGGCGCCCAGCAGACAGAGCACTTCCGGGTTGGATGGATTGAGTTCGAGAGCCTTGCCAAGATGGACTGCCGCCTCGTCGACCCGGTCCTGCTGAAGCAGCACCCTGCCCAGGTTGTACTGCGGTTTATCGTCGGCCGGCCGAAGCCTCGCGGCTTCGCCGAAATGCCGGCCCGCCTGCTCCAGATTGCCCTGCCTCGCCAGTGCCGCCGCCAGACGGGTATGCGCTTCATCGTTGTGAGGGTTGAGTTCGAGCGCTTTTCTCCACGCGGCCATGGCCTCGGCCGGCTTGTCCTGGGCTTCCAGAACTTCGCCCAGACCGGCATGCACCGCATCGAGGCTCGCATCCAGGCGGAGCGCAGTCTGGAATTCCGCGGCGGCGGCTTCAGAATGCCCGGCCTTGAACAGCGCCGTTCCCAGATAGGAGCGAACGCGGGCCGAATCGGGGCAGAGCTCGACCATCCGGCGACAGATTTCAAGCACTTCCTCGCCATGCCCCTGCTGGCCGAGTTCGCCGGCCTGCACGACCATGTCCGTGATCGGGAGCATATCCTTGATGTCGCGCAGCCTGGCGTAATCCAGGTTCAGCGCGGAGGTATCACGGGCTGAGCCCGCCACGTAGCCGAGGCTCTCCAGTCGCTTGCGGGTATCACTGGTCACCGGCGCCAGCGTGGCCACGCGCGTCGCCATGCCCTGCTCCATGCGCGTCAACTCGCCGTCCAGCTCGCTGACCACGTCTCCGCGGGTCGAGGCCAGGTTGTGCTGTTCGTGAGGATCCGTGGCTCG
>CAYVVX010000250.1:0-7491 GCA_964455315.1 uncultured Planctomycetales bacterium
CTCGAACTTGTCCAGCGCGGGCACAGCCGGCACGCCTGCCACCTGATTTACGGTTCGACGGAAGCCGGACTGGTCACGCTGTTCTTTCATGCCTTCGACATCGGTTTCGGCGGCCTCCGCTCCCGCCAGCACTGGTGGACGGCGGTTCTGGAGACACCGTTCCTGAACGAGCGATGGACCGTGCAGCTCGACAAACCGGGCCCCGCCGCCGGGCCCTGCCTCATCCGCGCGGACGAGACCACCCGCGAGCGGCTGCATGCCTGCGGCATCGCATCGCTGATCGACGCGGCGAGCCCGGAGACGCGGTGGGAAGCCCGCGGGCCGCTGTTGGCGGTCAGCGCTCCAGCGACCGGCGAACGCTTCACACCAGGCGAATTGCTGCGGCTGCTGACCGAGGCCTCGAAGTGCCTGAAGCCCCACGCCCGCACGGCCGAGGAGGGCTGGCGCAGCGAAAGGGACATGATCGCAACGGAGCCGGCGGCGCCGGGTCTCAATGGGGAGCCGTCGCGCTGGCCGACAGACGCGGTTTGATCTTGAAAGCCTGCTGAACCCGCAAGGCCCGCCCGGTGAGCAGGTCGGTGAACGTGACCACCGCGGTGACGTCGCCGTTGACGGGGAAAACACCCTCGGGAAAGGGGCAGTACGCGGTGAAGTGGTGGGTCCACATCCGCCCGTACCACATCTGCCGCGTCTGTTCGACGTCGAAGTGATACGAACCGATCTCCATCCGCCCTTCTGGCCGGGCGAGGTCAAACAGTTTGACATCGAGCGTGCCCGTGGCCTTGATCACGCTGCCGTCGCGGTCGATGGGCTGAACGTAGAGAACCACGCCTTCATCGCCGGGCTCACCGTCGCGGTCGTAGCCGCCGCTGAGCCCTTCCAATCGGATGGATGCGGGGACGACGAGTTGCTCGGCGGTCTCCGGCGGCTGGCCGCGGAGGCGGGCGGCGTCGGCCTGCAGCCGGCGATTGGCGTCCTGTTCGTCGGCAAGCTGCTGCTTGAGATCACGGATCTGCTCTGCGTCGTTGAGGCGTTGCCGCTCGCAGTTTTCCAGGGCGATGTCCTGCTGCCAGCAGCCGGCAGTCAGGGTCAGCGCCGTGCAGAGGAGCGCCGCGGCAGGTGACCACCGCCGGGATCTCCGCGCAACCCACATCGGATCACTCGAACGCCTGATCTCAGACCGGGATGGCGGCACCGACAGCGCAACGCGGCAATTCCCCTCGACAGGGGCATGAGCATGAGGAAACATGGCCGGACGATGGCAGCGCACTACGCCGAACCTCCAGCAGATCCCCCGATCACTCCTCCGCCGGGCGCGGCGGGGTCTCCGGGGCCCGCTCCAGGATGGAGTCGGCCAGCCCGTAAGCCACCGCTTCCGGGGAATCGAGCCACTTGTTGCGGTCGCAGTCCCGCTCAATCTTGTCCATCGGCTGGCCGGTGTGTTTGGCGATGATCTCGTAGAGCCGGACGCGCAGCCGGATGATCTCCATGGCCTCGATGGACAGGTCCGTCGCCGGGCCCTCCAGCACGCCGCCGATCAGGGGTTGGTGCAGCAGCATGCGCGAGTTGGGCAGCAGGAACCGCTTGCCCTTTTCGCCGCCGCACATCAGCACGGCGCCCATGCTCGCGGCCATGCCCACGCAGAAGGTGTGAACTTCACAGCGCAGGAACTGCATGGTGTCGTAGACGGCCAGTCCCGCGGACACCGACCCGCCGGGCGAGTTGATGTAGAAGCTGATCGGCGCCTTGCTGTCCTCGTTGGAGAGGAACAGCATCTGGGCGATGATCAGGTTGGCGACCTCGTCATCCACGCCGCCGCCCAGGAACACGATGCGATCCTTGAGCAGGCGCGAGTAGATGTCGTAGGCCCGCTCGCCGCGGCCGGTTTTTTCGATGACGATCGGAATCAGGTTGTTTTGATGAGTCATGGTTCTCGCGCCGAGCGTGTATCGTCCGTGTCGCCGGGTCCGGCGGCTCACGCCGTACCTCACGATGTCAGTCCTTTTTCTTCTTCTTGTCCTTGTCCTCGGGCTCCACCAGGATCTCGTCCACCAGCCCGTACGCCAGGGCTTCCTGGGCGTTCATGTACCGGTCCCGCTCGATATCCCGCCCGATCTTCTCCGGATCCTGACCGGTGTGTTTGGCCAGGATCTCGTTGAGCAGCTTCTTGTCCTTGAGCACCTCCTCGGCCTGGATGCGGATGTCCTCGGCCTGGCCGGTGATCCCGCTGTACGGCTGGTGCAGCATCACCTTGGCGTTGGGCAGGGCATAGCGATGCCCCTTGGTACCCGCGGCCAGCACGATCGCGGCGCCGCTGGAAGCCTGGCCGATGCAGTACGTCGCCACCTCGCAGCCCAGGAACTGCATGGTGTCATAGATGGCCAGGGTCTGGTCCACCAGCCCGCCGGGCGAGTTGATGTACAGGTTGATGGCCTGGTCCTTCTTGATCGACTGCAGGTACAGCAGCCGCATGATCACCACGCTGGCCGACCGCTCGTTGATCGGTCCGGCCAGGAAGATGATCCGGTTTTCCAGGAGCATGTCCTCGATGGACATCTCCCGGTAACGCTGGTACGGAGGCACCTGCTGGTTCATTGTGCGCAGAAGCTCGTGGGGGACGTTCATGAGATCCTTCCCGAGAATAATCACATCGGCCGGACCCGAGCCCGCGATGTCGCCTTGCTATTGTCGGACGCCGGACCCGCCTTCATGAGGCAGGGACTGCCACCGATGCCTCGGACGGATTACCGTCCGACAGCGCCGCCCCATCGACCCTGGCCGCGACGGGTGCGGCATTGTAGTGGGGTCAGGTCGCGTCCGCCACACTGCCGCCTTCACCGGCCTTCTCGGCCGGGGGCTGGCCTTCGACCTTCGCCTGTCCGAGCAGCCGATCGACGATCTTGTCATCGCGGATGGTCAGGTACAGGTGGGTCATTCCGTCTTTCTTGGCCAGTTCGTCACGGACACGGTCGAACCGCTGGCCCTGCTGGGCGGCGATCTGGGCGATTTCGTTATTCAGTTCACCTTCGCTGACCTCGACCTCGTACTTCTCCGCCAGCTTCTCCATGATGAAGAAGACCTTCAGGTCGCGAACGGCGCTTTCGCGGGCGCTGGTGCGCATCTGGTCGAGCTGCTTCTCGACATCCGACTCGGGCACGCCCTCGCGCATCATCTCCAGCATCCGCCGCACCACCAGCCGCCCCGCCTGCCGCTCGGACACCCCGCTGGGCAACTCCATGGTGGTGTTGTTGACCAGGTGCTCGATGATCTGCCCGCGGAGATGTCGCCGCGTGATCGAGCCGACCTCGAACTCGAGCCGCTCGCGCAGGTAGCTGCGCAGACCTTGCTCGTCGTCGAAGCCCATGGTCTTGATCAGCTCGGGCACCTCCATCCGGTGCAGCCGCTGGATCTCGCGAACCTTGATCTTCACCTCGGCGGTCTTACCGCGGAGCTGTTCCTTGGGGTTATCGTCAGGGATGGTCGCCGTCGACGTCCGCTCCTCGCCGACCTTGGCGCCGGCCAGCGCTTCGCCGAGCTTGTCGAAGACGATACCGTCGACCACTTGGGCCCGGGCGTTGACCGGGATGGACTGCTCCTCGCGGAGCACTTCCTCGCCGCAGGTCAGCGTCAGGTCGGTGGTCAGCCGGTCGTCGGCCTGAACCTCGCCCTCCGGCTGCGGATCATAGTGACCGTAACCCGTGCGCAGCCGCTCGATCTGCTCGTCGAGATCCTTGTCCTCGACCTTGATGTCAGGCTGCTTGACCGGGATGCCTTCCAGCTCGGGCAGCTCGAATTCCGGACGCAGCTCCACCTCGCAGGTGAAGGTGAGCGCTCCCTCGGCAGGCAGCTTCATCAGGGGGAGGGCCTTGGCCGCCTCCATCAGCGTCTCGCCTTCCTTGCCTTCCTCCTGGACCCAGACCTGCGGGTCACCGAGAACCTTGAGCTCCTTCTTGTCGATGGCGGCCATGTAACTGGCACTGACCAGTTGCTGGACCAGGGTCTCGTTGAGATCCTGCCCGAAGCGCTTCTCCAGCAGCCGGCGCGGGGCACGGCCCTTGCGGAAGCCGGGGACCTGGGCGTCCTTGCGCAGCTCGCCGTATTGCTCGTCCACCCGCTTGGCGATCTTGTCGGCCGGCAGCGTGACCTTGAGCTTCTTGCGCAGCGTGCCGGCGTCCTCGACCTCGACCTCGACGGCTTCCTTGAGCTCGGCCTCCAGGGCCTTCTGCTTGCCCTCCTCGTCGAGTTCCGCGGTTTCGGGATCGGCGTCTTCTTCCAACTCTTCCGTGTTCAAAACGTCCTCGTCCGCCATCTGAAGCGCTCCTGCTGGTGGATCCGATCAAATAATGAAACGGCCCTGCCGTGTCATTGAAATGCGCAAATCGAGCATCCGGGCGAAAGCCTGGCTCTGATGGTGGGCTGAGCCCACCCTGGCATGGCCGCTGATGGCCGGCCCGTTTACACCGCCTTGATCTTGTCTCGCCCGCCGATCTTGGCGTACCACGGCTTGGCGTGCTTCTTGAGGACTTCGTTGAGCATGGCGATGTTCTTGACGCCGCGGTCGCTCAGCCAGTCTTCCAGCGCCTTGACGCCCTGCTTGGCGTAGACCGGAATGCCTTCCTTCCAGGTGGCCCGGCCGCAGAGCACGCCGCCGAACGGTGCCTTGGCGTCGCCGGCGATCTCCAGCGACTCGCGAAACACGTCGTCATCAACGCCGGCCGACAGATAGATGAACGGCAGCCTGGACGCGTCGGCGGCCTGGGCGATCAGGTCGGCAACCTGCTTGCGGTCGTAGGCGACCTGCCCGCTCTTGTTGGCCTTGGAATCCTTCATGTACGCGACGTTGAAGGGCAACTCGTTCTTGAGCACGTCCACCTTGTAGTGCGGCTTGGAGAACTCAGAGGTGTAGGCGATGACATGCCTGGGCTTTTCCCTGGCGAATTCGAGGCTCTTGTCGTCCATCCCGTTGGCATCGTAGCAGATGCACTCCAGGAAAAACGGCACCTCGTTCGCTTCGCACTCGGCGCCGATCCGCTCGACCCAGGCGTGCTTCAGGTCGTTGATCTCGGCGCTGTCGTTGGCCGCGTAGTAGAGCAGGATCTTGATCGCGTCGGCACCGGCTTCGCACAGGCGGCGGACGCTGACCCGGTCCAGCAGGTCGGGCAGGCGGCCCGCCGTGGTCGCGTCGTAGCCGGTCTTTTCATACGCCAGGAGCAGGCCCGCGCTGGGATCCTTGGCCTTGATCGCGGGCAGGCCGAACTCGGTGTCCAGCAGGATGGCGCTGGCATGCGGGGTCAGCACCTTGCTTACCGCGGCCTTGAACTCCTCCAGTACCTCGCTGCCCAGCGTCTTGGGGTCGACGCCACGGTCCTTGGCAATGGCTTTCTTCAGCGAGCCACGCTGGTCCATCGCCGCGGCGGCGATGACGCCCTGCTGGTCAGCCACCTTGTCGATCCTGGCCAGTTTCTTCTTGGACATCGTGATCATGGTTGCTCCTCACGGGGTGTAAGAGTTAACAGGCGGGGGAAATCCTGGTCGGGAGGGAGTCCCATCGCCAATTCACCGCTGCGCCAGGCGTTGGAATCGCTGGCCGGTGCGTCAGGCAAGGGCCCACGGGCGAATGATCGCAGCCAACGCCTGGCCCGCGCGGGCCGGTATCCTGCGACCATGTCCAGACTATCGGCAACCGGCCGACGCCGGTCGATTGGGTATGATGATCAGAGCCGGAGGGGGCTTTGTCAAGCGTGGGCATTCTCCCCTTCTGGTCCGCTTCGACAGGGGGGACACCTTGTGGCATGATGTGGCCCCGAGGCAACCCCATGGCAGCTCCCCCTGAGATCTTCATTCTCGCCGGACCCAACGGGGCTGGCAAGTCCACAGGGGCAGCCGTCGTGCTGTCTGAGCGATTCCACATCCAGGAATTCGTGAACGCCGATGAGATTCAGAAGGCGATGGGCCAGGGGGCCTCTCCTGTGGCGGCCGGCAGGGTGATGCTGAGGAGAATGCGGGACTTGCGGGACGCCGGCCGGTCCTTCGCCTTCGAGACCACGCTGGCAGGAAAGACCTACGCGCCGTTCCTGCGCGAAGCCGGGCGGATGGGCTATCTGATCCACCTGGCATTCATCAGCCTGCGGAATCGGGAACTGGCCAAGAGGCGTGTGGCTGATCGTGTAGCGGAGGGTGGGCACTCGATTCCGCCTGATGACATAGAGCGACGCTTCTGGCGGGGGCTCCGGAACTTCCTCGGACTATACTCTCTGTTGGCGGACACCTGAGATTTTATGCGATAATTCAGAGGTTCTTTTTCGGATTGTCGCGCGGGGAGCCAAGTCAATGGTCCCCACAGTTTACGATCCGCAGCGATACGCGGAGCTCCGAGATGCGGCCGCAAGACTTGAACGCTAAGAGGCCTGATCCTGACTTTCTTGAGCAGCGGCTGCGCGACATGGCTGACGGCTTGACGGAGGCCATCCAGCGAGAGGTCGCCCGACGCCGAAGGGAGGGGCTTCCCATTCACGTCTGCCCCAATGGCAAGGTGATTGATCTCCAGCAGGTCGACCCATCGGCCGAACAGTGAGGCGGTCGCTGGGGGGCGGCTCTTGTGCCCTGCCCGGCCGCATACCACACTCTCCACTGCATGGCTGCCCCTGATCCTCTCATGTTCACCTGCACCCGCCTGGCTCCCAGCCCCACGGGTTCGCTGCACCTGGGCCATGCCCGGACCTTCCTGATCACCTGGTGGCTCGCCCGGCAGGTCGGGGCGACGATTCTCATGCGCATGGAGGATCTGGACAGCCGCCGGGCCAGGCCGGAGACGGTCCGGCTGACCTATGAAGATCTCCGCTGGCTGGGGATGGACTGGGACCAGGGTCCGCCGGATTCCTTCACCGGCCCGCATGCGGGCTCCGGCGGGGAATTCGTCCAGTCGCGGCGGCTGGAGCATTACGCGGCGGCCATCGAACGGCTCTGGCGGTCGGGGGCCATCTATCCGTGCGTGTGCACCCGGGCGGACATCGCGGCAGCGGTGGCCGAGAGCGCCGGCGCCCCCCAGGAGGGCGACGTTCAAGTCTGTTATCCGGGCACCTGCCGGCACCGGCTTGATCGCCTGGACCGCGGCCGGCTCTCTTCGGTGGAGGCGCTCGCTGTCGTCCGTCATGAGACCGCCCTGCCGGCCTGCTGGCGGTTGCGCGTCCCGGACAGGTCCATCGCGTTCGACGACGGCCTGCACGGCCTGCAGGCGTGGAACGTAGACGCCGATTCCGGCGATTTCCCCATCACCCGATTCGACGGCACGCCGGCGTATCAACTCGCGGTGGTCGCGGATGACGCGGCCATGGCGGTCGATTGCGTGATCCGCGGAGACGACCTGCTGAGCAGCACCGCGCGGCAGATCCTGCTGTACGAAGCGCTCGGCTGGTCCGTGCCGCGGTTCGTCCATGTGCCCCTGGTGGTCGGTGCGGACGGCAAGCGGCTGGCCAAGCGCCACGGCGAAAG
>CAYVVX010000251.1:0-3094 GCA_964455315.1 uncultured Planctomycetales bacterium
TTGAGCAAGAGCGGCTGCAAGTATGTGTTCAGATAATGAGTGTCGGAGTAGTAAAACACCCCAGTTTCGCCGGCTTCACCAGCCAGACAGGGTCCGGCTATCCCGGCAGCACAGTCGCGCCGTCACAATCGTCCGTTGAGAAACCGCCCCGTAAAGCTCCGCGGGTCTGCGACGATCTCCTCCGGCCGCCCGGCCGCGATGATCTCCCCGCCGTGGTCGCCGCCTTCGGGGCCCAGGTCGATGATCCAGTCCGACTGGGCGATGACTTCCAGGTTGTGCTCGATGACCAGGATGGTATGCCCCTTGTCGGCCAGGCGGTTGAGCACGCGCAGCAGGTTGGCGATGTCGGCGAAGTGCAGCCCGCTGGTCGGCTCGTCGAGGATGTACAGCGTGTGCCCGGTGGGGGACTTGCCCAGCTCCGCGGCCAGCTTGACCCGCTGGGCCTCACCGCCGGAGAGGGTGTTGGAGGCCTGGCCGAGGGTGACGTAGCCGAGCCCCACCTCGTCGAGCATGAGCAGAAGCTGCCGCACCGAGGCGAAGCTCTCGAAGAAGGGGATGGCCTCATCCACGCGCAGCGCCAGCACGTCGGCAATGTTGCGGCCCCGGTAGCGCACCTCCAGCGTCTCGCGGTTGTAGCGGGTACCCTTGCAGACGTCGCACTCCACGAACACGTCGGGCAGGAAGTGCATCTCGATCCGCCGGGTGCCCTGGCCCTGGCACGCCTCGCAGCGCCCGCCCTTGACGTTGAAGCTGAACCGCCCCGCGCTGTAGCCGCGCAGCTTGGCCTCACGGGTCTTCGCAAAGAGCTGGCGGACCTGGTCGAACACGCCGGTGTAGGTGGCCGGGTTGCTCCGCGGGGTGCGCCCGATGGGCGACTGGTCGATCTCGACCACTTTGTCCACACGGCCCGCGCCGATGAGCTTGTCGTGCCTGCCGGGCAGCTCGCGCGATTCGTACAGCCGCCGCTTCAGTGCCTTGAGCAGCACCTCGTTGATCAGCGTGGACTTGCCGCTGCCCGACACTCCGGTGACGCAGACGAAGCAGCCCAGGGGAATCACCGCGTCGACGTGCTTCAGGTTGTTCTCGGTCGCGCCCTTGATCTCGATGGACTGGGCCAGGATCACCTTGCGGCGCGACTCGGGCCGGGGGATCGACAGCTCCTTGCGAAGGTACCGGGCGGTGACCGAATCCTTCGAGGCAAGCAGCTCGGGCACGCTTCCCTGATAAATGATTTCGCCGCCGTGGGCGCCAGCGCCGGGGCCCATGTCGATGACATGGTCGGCGGCCCGGATGGTGTCCTCGTCATGCTCGACCACCAGCACGCTGTTGCCCGCGTCGACCAGTGTCCGCAGCGTCGCGATCAGCTTCACACCGTCGCGCGGGTGTAAGCCCGTGGACGGCTCGTCCAGCACGTAGCAGACGCCGACCAGTCCGCTGCCCACCTGAGTCGCCAGCCGGATCCGCTGGGCCTCGCCGCCGGACAGCGTGGCGCTGGCCCGGTTGAGGTTCAGGTAGCCCACACCCACGTCGAGCATGAACCGCAGCCGGTGGCGGATCTCGCGGAGGATCTGGTCGGCCACCTTGGCCCGCTCGCCGGACAGCGACAGTCCCGAGAGAAACCCGTGGGCCTGCTCGATGCTCATGCGGGCCACGTCGGCCATCGTCCGCTCACCCACCCGCACGGCCAGCGATTCGCGGCGCAGCCGGGCCCCGCCGCAGGTCGCGCAGGGCTGTTCGGTGAGGAACATCGCCAGCCGCTGCCGCACGGACTCCTTCTCGGTTGAGGACCACCGCCGCCGCAGGTTGGGCAGCACGCCCTCGAAGGTCGCGCCGAACCGCTCGGCCTGGGCTTCGGTGGTCCCGTTGAGCAGGATGTCGCGCAACTCCTGGGCGAGGTTGCGGAACGGAACGTCCGGCGGCGCGGAATAGGCCTGGCAGAAGTCGTTGAGCAGCGCCTTGTGATACTGGTGCAGCCGCCGGCCGCCGTGCCGCCAGGGTTCGATGGCTCCCTCGGCCAGCGACCTGGCCGGCTCGGGCACCACCAGCTCGGCGTCGAACGCGGCGATGGTGCCCAGTCCGTCGCATGCGGGGCAGGCGCCGTGCGGCGAGTTGAAGCTGAACAGCCGCGGGGACAGCTCCGGCAGGCTCGCCTCCGGGTGCAGCGGGCAGGCGAAGCGGGCGCTGAAGGGATGATCCGTCCAGTCACCGCCCTTGTCTTCCGTGGTGATCACCACCATGTCATCGCCCAGCGACAGCGCCAGGGCGACGCTCTCGGCCAGCCGCGACGATGCCGACGCCGCGACGGTCAGCCGGTCGACGACCACTTCGATGTCGTGCTTGCGGCGGGCGTTGAGCTTGGGCGGGTTCTTCACATCGGCGATCTCACCATCGACGCGGACCCGGACGTAGCCCTCGCGCTGCACGCGCTGAAAAACCTCCAGGTGCTTGCCGGTCTGCCCGCGAACGACCGGCGCGAGCACCATCAGCCGCCGCCCCTCGCCCATCTCCAGCACATGATCGACGATTTCGGAGGTGGTCTGCCGCTCGATCTTCCGCCCGCACACGCAGCAGTGCGGTTCGCCCACCCGGGCGAACAGCAGCCGCAGGTAGTCGTAGATCTCCGTGGTGGTGGCGACCGTCGAGCGCGGTCCGGCGCCGGTGGAGCGCTGCTCGATCGCGATGGTCGGGGGCAGCCCCTCGATGTGCTCGATGTCGGGCTTCTGCATCTGCTCCAGGAACTGCCGGGCGTAGGCCGACAGCGTCTCCATGAACTTGCGCTGCCCCTCCGCGTGGATGGTGTCGAAGGCCAGCGAGCTCTTGCCCGAGCCGCTCAGGCCGGTGATGACCACCAGCCGATCGCGGGGGATGTCGATGGAGACGTTCTTGAGGTTGTGCTGGCGGGCTCCCTGGATGCGGATGTACGAATTCGGCTTCACGCGTTCACCCGGCCGCGCACCCGCATTCCCGCGAATCCGGGTGCAGGTCGCAACCGCCAAGCCTAGACGCCCCCCGCGACCATGACAAGAAACGCACTGGAGCGGCCGGTCCCCGTGCCGGGCGGCCCGCTTGCCGGATCGCCGATACCGTGCCACAC
>CAYVVX010000251.1:3104-7491 GCA_964455315.1 uncultured Planctomycetales bacterium
GCATCACAAGCTCGTTGCCCTGGCCCTCGGCATGGCGTCCTGCTCCGTCGCCTCGGCCGGCACCATCCGGTTCCCGCTGGTCGCCGGCGGCAAACCGGTCGCCAGCGTCGTGGTGGCCGGCTCCGACGAGATTCTCCTGGCCGCCGCCAACGATCTCCGTGACTACGTCCGCAGGATCAGCGGCGCCGAGCTCAAGATCGTCAACCAGGCCGACGATCTTCCCGGCCCCACCCTGCATCTCGGCGAGACCGCGCTTTTCGAGAAGTCCGCCGAGGCCCGCAAGAGCATCTACTGGGACGGCTTCGTCATGGCATCGATGGGCGAAGATCTGCTCATCGCCGGCAACATGCCCCACGGCGTCTACACGCTGCTGCAGTATCAATTCGGCGTCCATTGGTTCTTCCCCGGTGTACTGTGGGAGGTGGTGCCGGAGCGGGCCGACCTGACCATCCAGTTCGAGGCCCGCGGCGAGGCATCCGCCTGGACCGTCGAGAATCCCGCCTTTGCCGGCCGATCCATGTGGGGTAATCCATTCCCGCAGGAGTTCATGCGCCGCCTGCGGCTGACTCCGCCCAGGGGGCCGCTGCCCTGTATCGGCACCGGGCACCACCTGACCGGCGTCATTCCCGTCGAGAAGTACGGCGCCGAGCATCCCGAGTACTGGGCGCTGATCAACAGCCAGCGCCAGGTGGAACCGGATACGCACTACTGCTTCACCAACCCGGATCTGCCCGACCTGTTCATGGAGGCCGTCCGCGGAGGGCAGCGCAGCTTCGGTGTCAACGACAACACCACGGTCTGCAAGTGTAAGAAGTGTCTGGAGGTTGACGGCGGCTCGGAGTCGTACAACGGCATCTGGAACATCTCCGACAGCTACTTCCACCTCATCAAGCAGGTCGCCGACCGGACCGCGGAGGAGTTTCCCGGCGACCGCCTGGGCGTCCTCGCCTACCAGGTGACCAATGTCCCGCCGCGAACCGTCGACTACATCGGTGAGAATGTCGACGTGCTGCTCTGCCAGGACACCAGCCAGCACTTCGACGCCGATTACCGCGACACCGACCGGATCATGGCCCTGGAGTGGGTCGGCAAGGTCGGCGGGGTATCCTTTTACGACTACGTCGGACTCACCTACTGGACGCCGCGCTACTTCCCTCACATCCTCGACAGCCAGCTCCAGTTCCTCGCCGATATCGGCGTCAAAGGCTACACCACCCACATCGTGACCATGGCCGACAGTGCCATGCCCATGATCCATCTGCTCCAGCGTGAACTGTGGGATCCTTCTCTGGACGCGGACCAGGTCATCGACACCATGCTGGCCGAGCTGTATGGCGAATCCGCCGAACCAATCTGGAGATTCTACCGCCACTGGGAGGATTGCTGGCAGCGGCAGTCCAAGGGGCGCTGGCTCTTCGGCATCAACAACTTCCGCGGCGAGATGACCATTTACAGGCCCGGTGATTTCCGGAAGGGTCAGGCCTTCCTCGATCAGGCCGTCGAGATGGCGACCGATCCGAAGGTTCGCGAGCGGCTGGCGTTCCTCCAGAAGGATTACGCCTTCACCATGGCCGCCGCCAACGCCCACTTTGCGTCCATGGAAGCCATCCACACCGGTACCGGCCCGCGCGACCGGATGGTGGAGCGCTCTTCTGCCGCGGCCACCGCCTGGGAGCAGTTCGCCGAGGCGCTGGCCGACGCCGAAACGCTGGCCCACACGACGCCCGGCACTGAGTGGCACCCCAAGGCCTTCCGGACGCGGGCGTGGGGTCTGAAGCAGCAGATGCGCGACGCGGTCCTGGCGCCGCTGGTCCGCTGGATCAACGTCAACGAGATTGCCCTCGACGCGGGGCGTCTGCAGCTCTTCGAGGGGCAGTTCGCCGACGTCGCCAGGGAGAACCTCGCCCGGATTGAAGGCACGCTGATTGAACCGATCGGCGCGGCCGTCCGTCCCGTGCGGATCGAGCCGCTCCGGCCTGCCGCGGCGAAAGCCCTGCCCCGGGCCCGCCGTCTCGCCGCCGGCGCCGAGCCCTGGCCGGAGAGCTACGCGAACGTGGCTCCGTGGGTGTTCCGCGCCCGCCCCGAACAGCCGGAGATCGGGAAGTACGACGAACCGCTGGTGCAGAACATCGTCGATCCACCGGCCATTGAGGATCTGTCCGTCCGCTGGCAGCCCGCCTGGGTGGCCGGGAGGCTCTATCTTCGCCTGGAAGTTCAGGATGATGTTCACGTCCAGGGACAGGAAGCCGACGCGATGTGGCGGGAGGACAGCCTGCAAGTGGCGATCAACCCGAAGCGCGGGGCGTTTGATCGCCCCGACGCCTCCTCGTGGGACTTCATGTGGGGCGGCTATCAGGGGCCGGAGCTGGAATTCGGCCTGAGCCTTCACGCGGGGCGACCGCAGAAGCATGTCTGGCACGCTCCGGACGGCGTGGAGGCGGCAGATGCCGTCGCCAGGATCGAGGCCGCCGCCGCCCGGCACGGCGACCTCACCGTGTACGAGATCGCGATTCCGTTCGAGCTGTTCAAGGATTTCCACCCCGAGCCGCAACAGAGCCTCGGCGTGGCGATAGTGGTCAATGATGTGGATGGCGATGACGACGACCGGCTCGTCGCGGAGTTCGGCAGCGGTGTCACCAGGGCCAAGCGAACCACCACCTTCGGCGCGGTTCGCCTGATGCCCTGAGCCGGCTCATGTCCGTCGCCGCCGCGCGGGTCAGATGCAGCAGGCATGGCCGCGCACTCAACGCTCGCGGCTCAGGTCATGCCCCGATCCATGTTGATGTTCGAGCCACTCCCGATCCTCGCGCTCGATGGTCCGCCGGGCCTTTTCATCCCAGTAGGGCACCAGCCGCTGGCGATGTTCCGGACCGGGCATGACCACCCGGCGAAGCCCTTCGTTCGGGCGTACCCGCCATCTCAGCGCCAACGCAGCCAGCACCATGCCCAGCAGCACGATGAACAGCACCAGTCGCCGACCCCATCGCGACCGCGGCCGGCGAGCCGAAGGCAGCCCCGGTGTGTCACCCGATCCCGCCGCGCCCAGCGCAACCAGGTTGACCCCGCACTGGCCGCAATAGCGGGCGGCCGGCTGGTTCAGGTAGCCGCAGCGCGGGCAGCAACGCTTTGTCTCGGGAAGCGGTTCCATGTCATCACTATTGTTGTGCAGCGCTCGACCCCGGACCAGTCCGCCCCGGGGCGGCCCCCGTCGCATTCGCATGGCATCGCGAACCGCTACAGGTCATTGTCGGCGACGGTGTCGGTTTCCGGGAGCACCGGGTCACCCTCGGCACCGATCAGGTAGATCCGGTTTTTACCGTCGCGCTTGGCCCGCAGCAGGGCCTGATCCGCCCGGTCGATGAGTTCCTGCGGCGCCTTGCCGTCCCAGGGGAAACTGGCCAGCCCGCCGCTGATGGTGATCCGCCCGATGGCCTCGGGACCGAGCTTGGGGAACTCGTGGGACTCCAGGGCCTTCTTGAACCGTCGCAGCACCGCCAGCGCGTCGCTGGGATGCTTCGAGCCGGCCATGCGCGGCTGTTCCGCGTCCCAGAACACCACCACGAACTCGTCCCCGGCATAGCGGGCCACGATGTCGTGCTTGCGGCAGTAGCGCCGGAAGAGCTGGCCGGTATCGCGGAGCACCTGGTCACCGGCCGCGTGACCGTAGCGGTCGTTGAAATGCTTGAACCCGTCCATGTCGAAGATGAGCACCGTGACGCGGAGCTTGTCCGCGGCGGCCCTGGCGAGAATGCGCTCCAGCGCTTCCATCAGGTAGCGGCGGTTGGGAAGCTGCGTCGCCGTGTCGGTCATGGCCAGCGTATGCCAGTGGCGCTGCTGATCGGCGGCGTCGAGCAGGTGCCCGATCAGCCGCGCGTAGTGGTGCAGCTTCTGCGTCTCGGCGCTGTTGAAGGGGCTGCGCTGCCGGGCGCCGACCAGGATCTGCCCCAGCGTGCGCCCGCCGCAGACGATCGGCTCCACCAGCACCGTCTCCGCCCGCGGGTCGCCCACGTGTGCGGAAAGGTCGTCGGCAATGATGCGCAAATGCGCCGCCCGCATCGACTCGGCCAGCAGTTTGCAGATGCGATCGAGCACCGCGCCGCGCCCTTCGCTCAAGCCCGCGAGCAGTTCGCCGAGACGGGTGAGTTCCTCCCAGCTCGGTGCGGCGTCATCGAGTGCCGGTTCGATCTCCGACAGCCGATGCCGCGGCATGGCCAGGGCCTCGTCGAGTTCACCGCCCTGCGGCGGGTAGATCAGGTAGTCGTCGGCACCCGCGGACAGCGCCTCCCGCGCCGCCGGCTCGCCGCTGGGCAGGCAACACAGGATCAGCCGCGCGTCGGGACCGGCCGCCTTGCGGAGCCCGGCCACCGCCGCGGGCCGTTTGCGGGCC
>CAYVVX010000252.1:0-7434 GCA_964455315.1 uncultured Planctomycetales bacterium
CTGCGGCGCCCCGTCCCGGCCCGTCGGGCCCGCGTCGAACGCGGCGCGCAGCATGGCCCGCTCGCGGCGCAGGTGAAACCCGCACGCCAGCCAGACCAGGTCCGGCCAGGCCCGCACCACCTCCGCCTGCCTTTCGAGCTTCGAGGGATACCATGCGTCGTCCGCGTCCAGGAACGCAACCCACTCCGCGGTCGCCTCGGCGATGCCCCGGTTGCGGGCCGCCGCGGGCCCGGCATTGGCCTGACGGATGCACCGCACGGGTGAACCAAACGACTCGGCCAGCGCGACCGTGCCGTCCCGCGAACCGTCATCGACCACGATGATCTCGCCCGGCGGGCAGCTCTGGCCCAGCGCCGACTCCACCGCCCGCCGAAGAAACCGCTCGGCATTGAACGCGGGAATCACCAACGCGACGTCGAGACCACCGCCCCCGCCGCACGGCGCAGGCACCTGTTCGACACCGCCGGTCTGCCCAACTACTGTCGTCTTCGCGCTCAGCCCGATCTCCCACCCATCGTGCAGTCTGCCGCCATCAGTCTTGCCCCGCTCGTCGCTCGGAACCCATCACTGCTTCCAGTCCGTCGAAGCCCCGGCTTCGGCATCGGCGGGAAGTGCCCTACCCCTGCATCGCGCTGTGCCAGTCGCGAATCCGCCCTTCCAGCCGCTCGGCCACCGGCCGCGGCAGAAGCCGCATCACGCGCAACACCAGCCCCTGCCCGAAGGTCGGCGGCAGCCGCCGCAGGTGAGCCTCCATCTCCTCCGGCTCAAGTTGCTGCCCTCCATACGCACCGGCGAGAAGCAGGCGAAAAGCAACCTTGCGCGCGTAGCTGTTGTAGACTTCGGCGGTTGGGATGCCCGCAGCCTGGGCTTCAGGAATCACGGAAGCGATGCTCTGCAGACGCCGCCGCGTACGCAGGCCGTTCTTGCCCATGCTGCTGGGCACGTCGACGTAATAGCGGTAGCTGGGCTCCTCCACATAGCCAATCGCCGGCGCCGCCAGCGCCAAGCGGTCCTGAATGTCCGCGTCCTCCACGCCCTCGATGCCCAGCCGAAACCCACCAATCTGATGAATCAATTGCCGATCCACCACGATCCCGCCAATGTGGATATACACTTTCCGCTCGGCCGCCTCGAAGTAGTTCGGCAGGTAGCCGTGCCGGGCCAACTGGAATCGAGCCCAGTCGCTGGCCGGAGCGGGGCGGGACACCCCGGCTTGGGACAATTCAGCGCTGCAAGCGCACCACCGAAGGTCGGGGTGCTTCCGCAGCACGGCCATTTGCCGTTCGATCTTGTGCGGAAACCACTCGTCATCGGCGTCGAGGAACGCGACCCAGGGCGTCTCCGCCGCTGCCAGTCCCGCGTTCCTGGCCGAGGACACCCCGCCGTTCTCCTTGCGGATGTAGCCAACGCGATCTCTGTATCGCGCCACCACCTGCGGGGTGTCATCCTTCGATCCGTCGTCCACCACGATGGGCATCGCCGGATGGCTTTGCGCCAATACGCTCTCAATGGATCTGGGCAGAAAGCGGGCGCTGTTGTAGGCGGGGATAATCACGCTGATTCTGTCATCGGCGCTCATTGATCCGACGTTCCCAAATAAGGTTGTCCGTGCACAAGCATCGGCATCGATGGATCAGACTTGAGCATCCCACCAATCAGTGCACGAACAAACTGAAACCAGTGCAGCGGTTTGAGCGGCTCATCCCGAAGCAAAGGCAGCACATGCTTTCGTGCCGTGGTATAGTAGCCGCCCTGCAAAGCCCAGCGCGTCCACTTTCGACGCTCGTGAGCCGGACCACAGCGCTTCTCCTCCCCCCCCCTGTCGATCGGTGCATTCAATTCCGGCAACCCCCGCCTTTGCCGGGCCTCTCGGACCGCGCGGCGAACAGCCTCGCGCTGAGCGGCACGATTACTGCTGCTGACGCTCTTGAAGTGCAGCCGGTACATCAGCAGTACCTCGGAAAGATTCGCCAGCTTCCCGATTTCCGCCAGGCGAAGCCAAAGGTCCAGGTCTTGCGAGATGACAAACTCAGAACGATACCCGCCCACCCGTTCATATGCTGAGCGCCTGATCAATGCCGATGGATGAACCACCTGCCCGCCAGTACCGTTCACATGCGTGCCATCGATCGCTTCATGCTTGAGTGGTACCCCAAGGATGTTTACCGGCCAGCCTTCGGGATCAACACGAAGCGCCTGCACGCCGACCACGACGCAGTCTGGATTTGCCTTCATGTAGGCAAGTTGACGCTCGAACCGCTCGGGCAGGGAGATGTCGTCACCGTCCATCCTGGCGATGAATTCACCCCGGACCAGCCCCCCACCCTCTATCAGGCACCGCGTCAGGCCGCGCGGTTCAACCTGCCGCTGTACGCGGATGCGCGGATCAACCTCGGCAAACGCCTGCACTCGCTCCCAGGTGCCGTCCCGGGACGCATCATCAATGATGATGAATTCAAAGCCGGACTCGCTCTGCCGCAAAACGCTCTCGATCGCGGCATCAATGTACGCCACATTGTCTCGAACGGCCATCAACACACTGATTCTAGGATCAGCCATCTGCTTGATTATCCTTGCTTCCGCAATGTGACTCGAATTCCGGACTTGATCAGGTCGTCGGTTGACAAGCCTCTGCCCCTGAAGCTTTCGGGAAAGCGCATCACCAACGGCAGGAACTCGGTAATCTCGCGGACACGCTCCTCAAGGATCTCGCAGCCACTTTCTGCCCACAGATCGTGAAACTGTTTGAGACGCCACTTGTTGAGCGGCTGAAGCGTGTCCCGGTCCCGGCCGAGGTCATGGATGCCAAGTTCTCGAAGCTTCGCGGTCACGAAGTCCTCGGAGAAGAGAAACTGAGGGTAAGGCATCATCAAAGTGCGGTGGGCGTGAAGACCCCAGGGGGAACAGTAGAGTGGTGAGAAATTCAGATGAATTAAGCCATCCGGCCTGCACAATCGCACCATTTCAAGTAGGCATTTTCTTGGATCACTGAGGTGCTCGAACGTGTTGTAGGAGAAAAGTAGATCAAAACTGTTATCAGGAAGTTCAAGCCCGCGCTCCAGTTCGGCTGGGAGAAAATGTAGTAACGCCGCCCGGGAGTCGCGCCAATCTTCCATATCTGTCAACGTCACGCGATGACCAAAGCAGGCCAACTGTGCCCCCGCCACCCCGTCGCCACAGCCGACTTCGAGTATGTCGAGCGGATGCTCGCGTTCCACGGTGAGGGCCAGGAGCGCCTCGACGCGCTTACCCGCCCGCTTCCAGAGGCTCAAGGGATCGTAACCGTAAGCCGGCGCACCATAAAATGCCTGCTGAAGACTCGCAAACGCCGACTCCGCCCGTTCGGTCTTCGGGGCGGATTGTTCCGAGAGGGTGCATGCCGCCTTCGCCCGCAGCACACCCAGGCGCTTTATCTGCCATCGGTGGGCCAAGCCCTTGCCGACACGTTGAATGACCTTCATGCTCGTTTGAATGCCCATGTTTTCGTCACACAACACCCGACCCCTCGGCTGCAGGGCACAACTCGGCTTACCCAGCGCATACCCCGAAGCCATGTCAAAGCCTTGTTACCATCGCAGCGCCCGCTTGATGCGGAAACCGGTGCTTCGGATGCGCTTGACCATCATGCCTGGCAACTGGCGCCGTGCCAGCCTGGCCTCATCCTGTCTGGCCATAAGTGGAAGCTGGTTTGCGCTCGTATCCCAGGGCCGATGCCACCCCATGGATAGGCAACCGTTGAATCGTGGCTTCAAGGTCGACAACGCGGGCTCATCGGTAAGTATCTCACCAATGAGCGCGAGAGTCAGCACCCTGAACCAGGTCGGAAACATCGTGGAAACATTGGCCGGCGCATAGGTCGCCGGGATACCCATGTGGGATTGCGGTGTGTTTTTCCGATAAGAGAAGCCGCCATCGTTGTTCTGGGTGGTCAGAATATGGGCCAGGCATCGTCGCAAGGCCAGCCGGATCGCCGTACGCCTGTAATCGTGCAACTTGTAAAGATTCACAAGGATGTCGACGCCGTCAACGTCCTCGCATGCGCCTCCGCCTCCACGTCGAACGAACCCGCCGTCGGGATGCTGAAGTTCCAGGACCGTGTCCACCAGCTTTTCCGGGTACAGAATCGGGCGATGTTCGTAGTAATACAGAAGTAACTGGTGGTAGCCACCAAACACCCCGTGATACTTCGAGCACCCCAGATTGGTGCCCCATACCCCCGTACCGGGATCAACGTGCCGTTCCAGCCAGTCGAACCACATGTCCAGGCTCTCTTGCGCTCCGGGATGCTCTTCAACGTCCCGAAGCCAGACCAGCAACTGCCCCACGAAGAGAAGGTTATTCCCCTCCGGCCAAGCATTACGCAGGTTCCGTCGTTCGAGCCAGGCACGTAGTTCATCGGGCACGCAAAACCTATGAGCGAAACGCAGCGGAAACCGAGTCTGCCAGCCAAATTCGGCCACCACCGGCAGGGCCGCACAGGCCAGATGCAACAGCAAATGCTCTCGGTCGTGAGCCGCCCCGCTGGGAGGCGACCACGCCGCCAACTCAGGACCGACAAAGCATCCGCTGCTCGACTCCTGACACCCGAGGATGAAATCCCGAATGCCGTCCGATACCTCGAACTCCTGCCCCAAGAACCGACGAGTCATCAGCCCATAGGACGTTCCGTACAACGTTTGCATCCCGCCGGGCACGGACGTGTACCCCGTTCCATCTGCCGACCGGCATGCCTCGAAGAACGGCGCCAGGCTTGCAGGATCGAAGCGCGGGTGGGTTTGATTCGCGATCATTCAACCACGACTCCCTGGCAGCGACGGCGAGGCGCCCTCATTAGCTTGAATCTGCCACTTACCGTCAAGATAGATGACGCCATCGCGATTCGTCACCGAGTAGCCGCTGCCGTATATGTCGCTCCCCAGCACCTCGATGACAGCGGCCCGATCAACGTAGTCAAGTCGCTTCGCCCCTTTCTGAGCGACGCTGACGTCGATGTAATAAGCCCCCGGCACGAATGGGGTCTTATCGACCGTCAGCACCACCCGCTCCCGATCGCAGCGCGTTAGCGCCTTCGGAGGCGCCATCCCCGTATTGAAATTGCACAACCACTGCTCGGTGGTCGACTTGATGATGACGCCAATCTGACCGCCCGGGATCTGACTCAACCCGTCAACATCAATCACGATCTTCACCGGTTCGCCCATGGGTACCGAAGTGCACAGATTGTCTCTTTGATCGAGTAAACGGATTCGTCGTACAATCAAGCGGCCAGGTGAATACTTGTTCTCTCGAACCGACAAGTCCCGGTCGCCACCGCTGCCGTCGCCATTGTCCTGATTGGATTCGACGTAGTATTGCACCGCATCTCGACAGTTACCCAGGAAAGCCATTTCACCCTGCCTGAGCACCACCCCGCGCGTGCACAGGTTCTGCACCGCCGCCATATTATGACTCACGAAAACCACCGTCCGCCCGCCCCGGGCCACTTCGCCCATCTTACCCAGGCATTTCTTCTGAAAACTGGCGTCACCCACTGCCAGCACCTCGTCCACCACCAGGATCTCCGGCTCCAGGTGGGCCGCCACCGCAAAGGCCAGGCGCACGTACATCCCGCTCGAGTACCGCTTCACCGGCGTGTCCAGGAACTTCTCCACCTCCGCGAAGGCCACGATCTCGTCGAACTTGCGGGCGATCTCCGTCCGCCGCATGCCCAGGATGGCCCCGTTCAGGAAGATGTTCTCCCGCCCGGTCAGTTCCTTGTGGAACCCCGTGCCCACCTCCAGCAGGCTGGACAGCCGCCCGCGGATGACCGCCTCGCCCACGGTTGGCTCGGTGATCCGCGACAGGATCTTCAGCAGCGTCGACTTGCCCGCGCCGTTCCGCCCGATCACCCCCACCACGTCGCCGGGCTGCACGTCGAAGCTGATGTCCTGCAGCGCCCAGAAGGTGTCGTCCTCACCGCCGTGCTCAGCCAGCCCGCGGAACCGCCGCACCGGCGACGACACCAGGTCGATCAGGGCCTCCCGAAAGTTCTGCCCGGGCTTCTGTTTCATGCCCAGGCGGTACTTCTTGCCCAGGCCACGGATACTGATGGCAGGTTCATTCATAGCGTAACGTTCACAGTAAGCAGTAGACGGTTAGCAGTAACGGGCTGGAATGGCTGAGAGCTGACAGCCTCTCGCCCTCTCTCATCACGAATCACTCATCACTCATCACTTCCTAAGCGATATCCGCGAACCGCCGCTCCGTCCGCCGGAAGTTATAGATCCCGAACACGAACATCGCCGTGCTGATCACCACCGAGATGCCCAGCAGACCCCACTCGATCGGCTGGTTCAGCAGCGCCCCGCGAAACGCGGTGATGATCCCGGCCATGGGGTTCAGCGCCATCAGCCAGCGGTACTGCTCCGGGATCAGGTTCATCGAGTACGCCACCGGCGTCGCGTACATCCAGAACTGCATCAGGAAGTTGATCACGAACCGGAAATCGCGATAGGTCACGGTCAGGCTGGACAGCACGTACCCGGCCCCCAGCGCGGTCATGATGGTCAAGAGCACCAGGACCGGCAGCAGCAGCACACTCAGACCCGGCATGTGCATGTAGAACACCATCAGGCAGGCATACACCCCGAACGACAGCGCCAGGTCGACCAGTGCCGCCCCCACGCTCGCGGTGGGGATGAACAGTCGTGGGAAATAGATCTTGGTCAGCAGGTGCTCGCTGTTGACCAGGCTCAGCGCCGACTGGCTCACGCCGTTGGAGAAAAACGTCCACGGCAGCAGCGCCGCGTAGGCGAACAGCTTGTAGGGCACGCCGTCCGAGGGGATCTTCGCGAACTTCCCGAAGATCACCGAGAAGATCAGCATGGTGAACAGCGGCTGCAGGATCGCCCAGGCGGCCCCCAGCACGGTCTGCTTGTAGCGCACCTTGACATCGCGCCACACCAGGAAGAACAACAACTCGTGGTACCGCTTCAGCTCCGCGAAGTCGATCGCCTGCCACCCCTTGCGCGGGCGGATGACGATCACCTGCCGGTTGGCAGGGTCCGGCGGAGGGCCGTCGACGGCCGGCGGCGGGGACATGCGCGGCTTCTCGGGGGCGATGGTGGCCTGATCACTCATGAATGGTATCCATAACGCCGGTTCAGATCCCCGGCGACCTTGTCAAACACGGCCAGGTCCTCGGGGGTCATGTCCCGCCGCCAGCGCTCGTCCTGTCGAACCTCGATGGATCGCTGCATGCGCATGCGGTTGCCCAGGATATGATGCGGGCCCGCCTGGGTGCCCGATGACCAGCGGGAGCGTTCCAGGCCCAGGAAATCGAGAATCGTCCCAATCGTCCCGGCCACATCCCGGCACAACGCTTCGTAATGAATGGTGAGCCGATCCGACGGCGCGACCCGCTTCAGCACGTGCTCCTCGGAAATCAGGCTGCGC
>CAYVVX010000253.1:0-7414 GCA_964455315.1 uncultured Planctomycetales bacterium
CGGAACAGCCCCGCCAGGCACATCAGCAGCGTGGACTTGCCCGAGCCGTTGGGCCCGATGAGGCCGACGAGCTCGCCGGGGGCAATCGAGAAGCCCAGCCCGCGCAGGGCGACGGTGCCGTCGTCGTAGCGGTAGCCCAGGTCGCGGACGCTCAGCAGCGGCTCAGCCATGCGCGGACACCCCGGGAAGTCCCCAGCGCACGATGTACAGGTACACCGCGGTCGCCAGCAGGAACAGCGTGTCGGCGCGTTGCCAGCGCAGCGGGCGAAGCAGCCGGATGGTGCCGTCGTAGCCGCGGGCGACCATGGCCAGGTGCATGCGCTCGGCCTGTTCCAGGGTGCGGACGAAGAGCACGCCGATCTGCCCGGCGGAGGCCAGCCGGCGGAACCGCGACGGACCCAGGCCGGCGTCGCGGGCCACGCGGGCCTGGCGCAGGTGCATGGCCTGATCAAGAAGCACGAAGAGGTACCGGTACAGGAAGCGGAGCTGGGTGACCAGCAGATGCGGGACGCGGAGGCGCTCCAGCCCGGCGAGCAGCTCGGGAAAGCGGGTGGTGCTGGCCAGGGCGATCAGGGCGCCCATGCCGAGCACGAAGCGGACCAGGATGGACAGGGCCGCCAGCCAGCCGCCGCGAATGGTCCGCCCGTCGCCGATGTCCACCGGGGTGGCGTCGAACACCGGCGCCAGCAGCACCATGAAACCGATGAACGCGCTGGTGAGCAGGATGTGCTTGAACACGAAGCCCAGTGGAATCCGGCCGACCAGCAGCAGCGCGGCGGGGAAGATCAGGAACGGCGCCGGCGGCACGGTGTAGGGCCCCAGCGAGATAAGCACGCCGCTGTAGGCCACCACGGCGATCACCTTGGCCCGCGGATCGAGGCGGTGGACGGGCGAGTCCTGGTAGGCGAAGCGGTCGATGTAATGATGATGCACAGGCTCACCGGGCGGCACGCCCCTCCCGCAGGGTTCCGAAATACAGGCGGGTATCGTACTCCATCCGGATGCGCCCCTCCACCGCGTAGGCGTCGAAGATCCGGCGCAGTTCGGCCAGCATGGGAGCATGATCGGGATGGCCCGCGGCGGGGGCGTACGAGGTCGACAGCAGTCGGCCCTTCAGCCCCTCGAAATCGAGCACCTGCACGGAGGGGAAGTGATGCTGCCGACAGCTTTGCGGCGCGAAGAACGCGGCGATGGGCCCGTGCTCGGGGTAGCGGGCCCGGACCTGGTCGTAGTCGGTGCCGAAGGTCTCGAGCATGGTTTCATACGCGCGGTTGAAGTCGCTGCCGTCGGGCGGGCGGAGGTTCCAGATCAGTGCCACCATGCCGCCGGGCCTGAGGATGCGGGCGAATTCCGCGCGGGCCGGCTGTGGATCGAACCAGTGAAACGCCTGGGCGGCGGTGACCAAGTCGACGCCGGCGTCGGACAGCGTGGTGACCTCGGCGCTTCCGGCAACGCTGTGGAAGCCGGGGCGATGGGACAGCGCCTGTTCGGCCGCGGAGCGCATGGCGTCGTTGGGCTCGACGGCGAAGACCGCGCAGCCCGCGTCGAGCAGGAGGGACGCGAAGATGCCGGTGCCGCTGCCGATGTCGGCGACACGGCAGCCGGGCCCGAGGTTCGCCTCGCGGCGCAGTGCATCGAGCAGCTCCGGCGGATAGCCGGGCCGATGCTTCACGTAGGCATCGACGCGGTCGGTGAACCGGCGGGTGGGATCGGCGTCGTAAGGCGGGTCGGGATCAGGCATGGCTGTGGCCGTGCGGGGGCGGCGCGGGGCGGCGCGTCCAGTAGGCAATACCAGCGATCACCCCCAAAGTGAGCAGCGTGCCGACGATGCCGCTGGCGCTGGTCCAGTGGTAGTCGGGCAGCACGGCGATGTGTTCGTGGGCCCGCTCGGCCTCCTCGATGAGGGGGCTGGCATTGTCGCGCAGGGCGGTATCACCGGAGGTCAGCGATTCGAGAGCGTCGGGGGACGCGCTGGCGAACAGGGAGACGAATCCACCCAGCAGCAATGCCGCCGCGAGCACGCTCAGAGCCACCGCCCGGCGGCTGAGCCCTCCGCCGGCCGGCAGGTTCACGGCCACCTCGCCGAGGACGCGCGGGCGCACGCGACTGAGATAGAGCACCACGCCGAAGGTGATCAGCGCCTCGCCGAGCCCGACCAGCACGTGCAGCGAGAGCATGGCGGTCAGGAACCGCACGAAGGGCACGCGGAGCATGCCGCTGGCGGCGACCTCGACCGGCACCAGGGCCGCACCGGCCAGCATCCCCGCCATCGAGGCGACGAAGACAGCCAGGTAGAGCCGCCCGGCGGATGGTCCCCGCCCGGCGATGGCGCGGTAGAGGAAGTAGCCCAGGTAGCATGGCAGCACGCCCATGTTGAGGATGTTCGCCCCCAGGGCCAGCAGCCCGCCGTCCTGGAAGATGAGGCACTGGATGATGAGGATCGACGCCATGACCAGGGTGGCGGCGTGCGGGCCGACGATGATGGCCAGCAGGACACCGCCGCCGAGGTGGCCGCTGGTGCCCGGGAGAATGGGAAAGTTGATCATCTGGGCGGCGAAGACGAACGCGCCCAGGACGCCCATCATGGGGGCACGGTCATCCCCGGGACCGGGGCCCGATGCGGCGGCGATGGCCCGGCTGCGCGCTGAGGCGAAGGCCAGCACCGCGGCGGCGAGGACGATCAGCCCGATCGCCACCGGCGGCGAGAGCAGTGAGTCAGCCATGTGCATGGCCAGCATGGGAGCATGTCTCCGTTGCGGTGCGGGCGGCGGCGCCCCTTCAGATTACGGGCAGGACGCAGTGTTGAACAGCCGCGATTTCACGTCGTTGAGGTCGACGATGTTGATCACCCCGTCAGCGTTGATGTCGGCGCGGAAGGTGCCCGCGTCCACCGGCTGAAACAGCGAGGTCTTGACGCCGTTGAGATCGACGATGTTCACGGTGCCGTCGCCGCCGTGGTCGCCGGGCAGCAGCCGCCAGCTTACCTCGGCAGGGGAGGCGAGCCCGCCGCCGCCGGACGCGATCCCCGCCACCGTGACGGTGATGCAGCCCGTCGGAGGAAGATCCGCCACGTCGATCACCAGGTCGGCCCCGGCCGCGGCAACCCCGGCACAGCTTCCGGCCGAGAGGGTCACTTCGCTGCAATCGAGCGTGCCGTCGATCGCCGCGAACGTATCCGAGAAGGTCATCACGACCTGTTCCGGCCCGCCGAGCCGGCCCTCAACACCCTCGCCGGTCAGCGGCAGATCCACGTCGAACGGACCCGCGGTGTCATGCGTCTTCCTGGCCGCGGCGGAGAGCAGCTCCAGCGGTTCATCCACCGGCACGATGACGAAATCATCGAGGTGCATCGAGTTGATCACCCACACGGTGCCGGCGAACTTCCAGTAGGCAATGACGGTGATGACCGGCTGGGTGGGCGTGACTTCGCCGGCGAGTTCGTGCCAGGCGCCGGGGGTGCCGGGCTGATGGGCCAGCAGCGTGCTGCTGGCGGTGATGGCCGCGCCGTTGCCGGCGCAGGTCAGCGGCGAGTCGTCACCGTCGCGGACGCGAAGCTCCATGACGTCGTCCAGGTACTCGCTGCCCTCGGTGGTAATGTAGCCCCAGCAGCTCACGCGATACGTCCGCCCGGGCACCACCGCGACCTGCTGCCAGATGGCCCCGGCGCCCAGGTCGTTTCCGACCCGCGCGGAGGACATGCCGGCGCTGTTGTCGCCGTCGTGGAAGCGCGGCACGGACGTGTGCGTCGAGGGATTGTGCTTGATGGACGAGCCGCCGGCCAGGCAGCTCGACCAGCCGTTGAGGAATCCGAAGGGATCCTCGAACGACGGATTGACGATCGCGGTGATGACGCCGACGCGGATGTAGTCGATCCTCTCCAGGATGATCGGCCCGGCATCGCCGGTGACCGTCAGCGACACCGTGTAGGTGCCGTCCAGGAGGTAGATATGCGACGGATGCTGCTGGTCGCTGGTAGCGCCGTCGCCGAACGCCCAGTGCCAGGCGGACGCCCCGGCCACGCCGGACAGGTCGGTGAAGTTAACCGCCAGCGGGGCCGTACCCACGGTGACATCGGCGGCGAAATCGACGTTGTCGGGGAACGCCTTGTCGAAGTCCCGGAAGGTGAAGTACGCGGGCTTGGGCGTGAAGTCGGCGGAGGTCAGCCCGTAGCAGCAGAAGTCCCTGGCCGGGTCCGCGTCGTCCCAGTCGTTGAGCACCAGGTTCTTGGCAAAGAAGAGATAGTCGTACTCGGGCTTCTTGAGCTCGGTGAGCAGTTCGAGCTGGTCGGCGGCGCGGCGCGGCTCGTCGGTGGTGTTCCAGCCGTACTCGGTGATCCAGATCTTCTTGTGGGCATCGCCATTGTTGACCATCACGCCGCGAACCTCGGTGAGGTCGCTGTAGTCGATGGCTTCGCCGGAGGTGCCCGGCCCGCCGTTGCCGCCGGAGGCGTACGGGTGGATGGAGATGGCATCGAAGCCGGCACCGCCGCCGTTGCTGTACATGCACTGGACGTAATTGGCCGGGTTGCCGTCAAAGCCGCCCGCGGAGACGACGCAATCTGGGTTCCCGAGCTTCAGGGCGTCGTAGGCCCGCTTCTGCCACAGCGTGAAGAGCGTGCAGTCGCTCCCGTTGCTGCATCCGTTGTTGACCCAGCCGCAGCCGCTGGGCTCGTTCCAGAACTGGTAATAGGTGACCCGGCCGGCGTAGCGGGCGGCCAGCGCGGTGTGGAAGGCGTTGAACGCGGGAAGATACTGCTCGGCGGGCGGCGTGCGGTGCGGCGGGAGGTTGGTGAAGGCCCGGGCCCACTCCGGCGTGGTGCCGACGAAGGCGAACATCTGCAGCCCGCGAGCCTCGGCGGCGTCGATTTGGTGGTCGGCATACGCGAAATCGTAGACGCCGGGGGTCGCTTCCATGGCCGCCCAGGGGAAGTCCACCCACACCGCGGTGGCGCCCATCTCGACCATCTTGTCCATCGCCTGCAAGTCGTAGGACCACGGCTGCCCTGCCCAGCGGGCCAGGAAGTGCCCGGTGCCGAAGATGTAGGGCCGCGGCTGGGCGGCGGAGAGCGACGCGGCCTGCATGGCTGACACGGCCAGCGCCATCGCACAGAGGCGCGCAACAGCGGAACGGGATAGCCGGGTGCTCATCAGTGAATCCTCCGCGACCAGGGCCTTCCCTGGGAGTATCCAGTATAGCTGATCGGGGCGGTGATCTCACGGCGGCGGGTTCGGATTGACAGCCGCCCCCACCGGGCGCAAGGTGAACGGATGGATCGGAAACCACTGCCCGGCACGGAGTTGGAGCTCTCCCCGTTCGGCGTCGCTCCGCGCGATGGCACCCGGGAGGCCGTGGTGGTGCCCGTGCCACCCGGGCAGGCAAGCTGGATCGAGGCGCCGCTGACCGTCACCTCTGATGGCTGGCGAACACTCTCCGCGGCCGTCGCGGGCGGTGCGGCCGCATCCCCGCCCCTGCTGATCCGCGTGCCGCGCGGGAACTGGGACCGCTCGATGATCGCCGCCTGCCGCGACCTGCCGGCCCGCATCGACCGGCCGCAAGTTGATCTCTGGCAACTCGATCCGTTCGATCTCGAGCGGATCAAGGCCGGCGAGCCGTTCCGGCGGATGGGCGCGCTGCGCGACGAGGGGCTGATCCGGTGGTTCAGCATCCGGGTATCCAGCGTGAAGGACGCGGTGTGGTGCATCGAGCACACCCCGGTCCACGTCCTGACCGTGGACGCCCCGCTGGATGAGGCCGAGGCGGCCGAGCTATTCAGCCTCGCGGCGGAAACGCAGATCGGCCTGCTGGGCACGGCCGGGACGGTGCGGGGAGATCCTCTGCGGGCCCTGGCCATGGCGGGTTCGACGCCGCTGGTGAGCTTCGCCTGGCCGGGGTAGCGGGTTGTCGGGCGCGCGGGAGCGGCAGGCGGACCCTACGCCATTTCGTTGAGGGCTTCGCGGAGCTTCTTGAGGGCTTCGCGCTCGAGCTGGCGGACGCGTTCGCGGGTCAGCCCGATGCGGGCGCCGATCTGCTTGAGGGTCAGGGGGGATTCGTTGTCCAGCCCGAAGCGGAGCCGCAGGATGGTCGCCTCGCGCTGATCGATCCGCTCCAGCAGCCGCTGGATCACCTCGGAATCGGCGTTGCTGAAGTAGTTCTCCTCGGGCGTCGGCGTGCGGTGGTCGGCGAGCAGTTCGGACAGGCCGAAGGAGCCGTCGCCCCCGCCCGACTGGGTCGGCGCGGCGAAGGCTTTCACCGCCCGGCGGATGATGCGGACCTTGCGCTCGGAAAGCTGCATGTGCTCGGCCATTTCCTGGAGCGTCGGCTGGCGGTTGAGGGTGCCTTCCAGCTCCGCGGAGGCCCGTTTCCAGTCGGCGATCATGGCCACCATGTAGGCGGGGATGTGCACCGGCTGGACGGTGTTGATCAGGGCCCGCTTGATGGCCTGCTTGATCCACCAGGAGGCGTAGGTGCTGAAGCGGGTTTCCTTGGAGGGATCGTAGCCTTCGACGCCGCGGAGCAGTCCGATATTGCCTTCCTCGACCAGGTCCGCCAGGGACATGCCGCGGTTGAGGTAGTTCTTGGCGATGTTCACCACCAGCCGCAGATTGGACAGGATCATCCGGTCGCGGGCCCGGGCGGCCTTTTCCTCCAGCTCCTCCTTTTCGCGCAGGGTCATTTCCCCGCTGCGGAAGAGTTCATCGATCCGCAGCGCGTACTGAATGGCGCCGCCGAGTTCGCGCTCCTCCTGGGCGGTGAGGAGCGGAGCCTCGTCGATCTGCTTGAGGTAGAACTGTAGTCCGGTCTCAACGGCGATGGTCCAATCCTCCTGGCTCGGCGGTGCCCGATAAGCGCCGTGAAGCGCCGGGCACGTGCCCCTTCGTGCCTCCCGGCCCCCCGACCCTGACGATCAGGTCGCGGGGGCTCCGCTCTATCATCGGCCGTTGCCGGATGGACCTTTGTACGCAGGTTACTCCCCGGTGGTTTCCTGTTCGCCGGTGTCGGCGGGCGCCTCGGCGGCGGACTCCTCCGTGGCGGTCTCCTCCCCGGCCTCGGCGGGGCGGGTTTCCGGACGGCGCAGGGGGAAGTCCTGGATCATGTCGGTGGATTCCTCGCCAGGACCGTGCAGGCCGCCGCGACGGGCCTTGACCTTGGTGCCCGGCTTGCTTCCGTCCTCGTTGGCCCACTCGGCCCGCTTCTTGGACAGGCCGATCTTGCGCTCCTGGCTGTCCACGCGAAGGATCTTGACCTCGATGTCGCTGCCGATCTTGACCTCGTCGTGAGGATCTTCGACCTTGTGGTCGGCCAGTTCGGACACGTGCAGCAGCCCCTCCAGATCAGTCTCCAGCTCGACGAAGACGCCGAAGTTGGTGATCTTGGTGACCTTGCCCTTGACGATCTGCCCGGGGATGTAGGTCGA
>CAYVVX010000254.1:0-7405 GCA_964455315.1 uncultured Planctomycetales bacterium
GGGGCACAACTACAACAGGGACAGCCGCGAGGCGGTATATCGCTTCTTCGCGAAGCACCTGCTCAAGCGCGACGACTGGGCGTCGATCACCGAGAAGGACATCCCCGCGCTGGCGGTGGAAGACCTGGCGGTGTTCAAGAGCGAAGCCGACGTGCCGGTGCGGACGACGCTGGAGGAGTTGACCGGGCGGATTCGCAAGGAAGTGAATGCCACCCTCACCGCGATGCGCCCGACGGACAAGGCGTCGTTCGAGAAACTCAGTGAGATGGTGCGGACGGGCCTGGCGGTGGGGGTGGGGGAGCATCCGTGGATCAAACCCGGAGGGCCCGCCCACGGGGTAACGACACTCCACACTCAGCCGGGCTGGTGGGGCGTCGGTTTGCCCATCCAGCGGTACGGCCGACGGATCATGGAAACGGTCATCACTGCCGGGCAGATATCGGACGGGGCAAGTGATTCATGCATCGTGCACCTCATTCAGCATGGAGATCAGCCAGAGGTGCGAACAACCACGTTCCGTACGGAGTTGCTGAACGACGCCCTTCGTGTCGCCATCGTCGAGCCTTTCGAGGGCAGTGATCGTCTCCCGGAGGTGCCCTCGAAGCCGGACCATCTCAAGTCGTTCATCACCACCTTCAATCGTACTGCCACAGCAGAGGCGGCGTTCGATGTTCGCACCGCGCTGGACCCGAGGAAACGCACCCGAATGCCGCCGGCTCCGCAGTGCCGGATACGACTCATTGCAGAAGGCTCTGACGGCCCCATCGCTCTGATCGCACGTGCCATCATTCCGGACGAATCGCTCGGACCCACCGTCATCGACATGAACCAGTTCAGCGCCGACAGCGATGAGGCTTACCTGGAATCGCTCAACGTCCCCAACATTCGCCGCATCGGTGGCATCAATGCCATCGCCGCGGCCGCCTGCACGGGACCGATCTGGTTTCACAACGCGCATGCGTCATTTGACGAAGCCCTGGTGAACGAAGTGGGGCGGATCAACAGCGTGGAGGTCAAGGTCACCCGCGAGAAGGCGAGCCCCGAAGAGATCGTCAAGTGGCTGACGAAGGAATGAACCCAAAGAGCCGCGGGTCTTCAGCCCGCGAGGGTTTCATTCGCGTAAGACGTTCGGCGGGATGAGCACTCAGCCACAGCAACTCTCGGCGCTCGTTGCTGATTCAACCCTCCAGTTGCAAAACAGAGCGCACCACGAAGACACAAAGAGCACAAAGAAGAAGTGGTTTGAGCCGGAACCCACAAGTCGCGGGCCCCGCCTGCGGTGAAGTTGCGACGTTGGCGACTTGCTCATCCGGTCGCCGATCTTCTCCGTGGCCTCGGTGTCTCTGTGGTTGATCTTTTCTGCAACGTTGGGATAAACATGGATGAAGAGTCAGATCGCGAACGGCTTGATGCACCGCTCGGCAGGTGCAAACATCGTCGATCTCGCGGGCTGAAGCCGGCATGGTGACACGCGAGTGCGCGCGACGCGCCTTCGAGTGCCCCGCGCGGGCTGAAGGCCCGCGGCTCTTTGGCCTGCGTCGACACGTTGCACCGGTGTGACGCCGGTGCAACACCACGGCCATGCGAGTACGCCTGACCGTGCCACCCCCGGTAGCGTCGTTCATATCACCGCGCTGGCGGTGATTCAGTGCACGCCCTTCTCCGCCAGCCAGCGCTCCGCGTCGATGGCCGCCTTGCAGCCCATGCCGGCCGCGGTGATGGCCTGGCGGTAGACGCTGTCGGCGCAGTCCCCGGCCGTGAACACACCCTCCACGCTGGTGGTCGAGCGGTACGGGTCGGCCAGCTTGATGTAGCCTTTGCTGTCGAGCTCGAGCTGCCCCTCGAGAAACTCCGTTGCCGGCGTGTGGCCGATGGCCATGAACAGGCCGCCGACGGGCTTCTCGCTTTCCTTGCCGTCGACCGTGTCCTTCAGTTTGACGCCCGAGATCATCTTGTCGCCGAGCACGTCGACCACGGTCTTGTTCCAGAGCATCTCGATCTTGGGGTTGCCCAGGGCCCGGTCCTGCATGATCTTGCTGGCCCGCAGTTCGTCGCGGCGGTGGATCATGTACACCTTGCTGGCGAACTTGGTCAGGTAGGTGGCTTCCTCGACGGCCGAGTCGCCGCCGCCGACCACCGCGAGCTCCTTGTTGCGGAAGACCGGCAACGCCCCGTCGCAGACCGCGCAGGCGCTGACGCCTCCGCCGGAGGTGGCCAGCCGCTGCTCGTTGGGCAGGCCCAGCCAGTTGGCGGTGGCACCGGTGGCGATGATGACCGCGTGGGCCTCGAACAGCGTGTCATCCTCGCCCCAGACCTTGAACGGGCGGGCGGAGAGATCGACGCGTTTGGCGTCGTGGTACTTGTACGAGTGCCCGTCATCGGGATTGGACACGTCGGGCGTCTGCCCCTCGTCGGTCTGGATGCGGGTGCCGAAGCGGACCGCCTGCTGCTCGAAGCGGGCCATCATCTTGGGCCCGGTGATGCCTTCGGGGAAGCCGGGATAGTTCTCCACCTCGGTGGTGAGCATGAGCTGCCCGCCCGGCAGAACCAGCGCCGGGCTCTGCTTGGGCCGGCCGGCGAAGACCAGCGGATCGAGGTTCGCCCGGGCGGCGTAGATGGCGGCCGTCCAGCCCGCAGGCCCGGACCCGATGATGATGAGTTTCTCAGCCATGATGCTCCTGTTGCGAATCAGGGCCTGACGAATCCGTTACGGCGGGGATTGTAGGATGCCGTCGCGGGGGCGTCCACAGGGGTCAGGTGAGGCCGAGATCGGCCTTGAGGCGGGTAGAAGGGGTAATGCTCAAGGGATCGCACTTGCGCCAGGGTGATGAGGCGACCCTGGCAAGGATGCGCTACAGGGTGGCCCATGCCTCGGGCGCCGGCTGACCATAGAGCGTACCGCATTCGGGGCAGTTGTCTCCTGGGTTGTGGGCGCGGAGGTCATACTCGCATTTTCGGCATACCGGATGATTCAGGATCAGGTCGAGGAGATCGCCGGCAGTGAGATCGTGGCGCTCGCGTACGTTCATCCGTTCCGACAGGTTGTCAGAGTTGATTCCGCTACCGAACTCATCCTCAATGAGCAGCATGACTTCGACGAATTCGAGTCCCATGGTGATGCGCTCAACCAAGAAGCGTTTCGCAACCGGCAGACTCGGATGTCGGCCGCTACGGTCCGTTTCGTGCGTCAATGAATTGACGCACTCCCTGGGGAAACTCACGCTTCCGCCCGCTTGACCACGTCGTCGATGATCCGCTTGACCTTCTCGTTGGCGGCGGTGCGGGCGGCGGCCAGGTCGCTGCCGGGCTCGCGAACCAGAATGTAGAACTTGATCTTCGGCTCGGTGCCGCTGGGGCGGGCGATGACCTTGCTGCCGTCCTTGAGCGTGAACAGGACCACGTCGGCGGGGGGCAGGTCGTACTTGCTGACCTGCTCGCCGCTGGTCACGTCGCGGACCTTGCCGGTCATCATGTCCGCGCAGGTGGCCACGTCGTATCCGCCGATCTGCTTCGGCGGGGCGTCACGCAGCTCATTCATCATGGCCTTGATCATGGCGGCGCCCTCCTTGCCGGGCAGGGTCAGGCTCCTGGTGCCCTCCTGAAAGTAGCCGAACTTCTGGAAGAGCGATTCCAGCACCTGGTAGAGGGTCCGACCCTCGGCGGCGGCCGCGGCGGCCATGTCGGCGATGTACGCGGAGGTGGTCACCGCGTCCTTGTCGCGCACGTAGGTCGCCGGCATGTAGCCGTAACTCTCCTCCGCGCCGAAGATGTACGTCCTGGAGGGCTTGCCGACTTTGGCGACGGCCTCGAAGTTGTTGACCTGCTCACCGATCCACTTGAAGCCGGTCAGCGTCTCGATGACCTCGGCACCGTAGCCCCTGGCGACCTCCTTCATCAGGTCGCCGGAGACGATGGTGGTGATCATCACCGCGTTCGCGGGCAGCTTGTCGGCCTTACTGAGCTGCTCGCAGATGTAATGGGTCAGCAGGGCCCCGGTCTGGTTGCCGGTCATGAGCACGAAGTCGCCGGTCGGCCCGCGAACGGCGATGCCCACGCGGTCGGCGTCGGGGTCGGTACCGATGGCGATGTCCGCGCCCTCGCGCTTGGCCAGATCCACGGCCATGACCAGCGCGGCCGACTCCTCCGGGTTAGGCGACTCGACGGTGGGGAACTCACCGTCGGGGGCGGCCTGCTCGGGAACTTCGATGACTCTCTTGAACCCGCGGCGGCGCAGCGCCTCGGGCACCAGCGTGGAGCCGGTGCCGTGCAGCCCGGTGAAGACTATCTTGAGCGACTCGCCCTGCTTTGCGGACAGCGCCGGATTCAGGCAGGAGCCCTGGACCTGCTTCAGGAATTCTTCGTCGATCTCCTTGCCGATGATGCGAATGAGCCCCTTGCTGGCCGCCTCGTCGAAGTCCATCGCCTTGATGTTGGCGAAGCCGCCGACCGCACGAACCTCGCCGATGATGTTCTCATCATGTGGCGGGACCACCTGCACGCCACCTTCCCAGTAAACCTTGAAGCCGTTGTACTCCGGCGGGTTGTGGCTGGCGGTGATGACCACGCCGGACGTGCAGTGCAGGTGCCGCACGGCGAAGGACAGCTCCGGCGTAGGCCGCAGGCTCTCGAACAGGTACGCCCGGATGCCGTTGCCGGCCATGACGCAGGCGGTACGGCGGGCGAAGGCATCGCTCATCCGGCGGCAGTCGCAGGCGATGGCCAGCCCGGCGTCCTTCGCCGCCTGCCCCTGCTTGACGATGTAGTTGGCCAGTCCCTGGGCGGCCGCACCGAGCGTGTAGACGTTCATCCGGTTCAGCCCGGCGCCGATCACGCCGCGCAGCCCGGCCGTGCCGAACTCCAGCTCGCGATAGAACCGGTCGGTAAGCTGCTTCTCGTCGCCGGCCTGCTTCAGATCGCGAATCTCGCGCTTGTTGTTCTCGTCGATGACGGGATCGGCCAGCCAGGCGTCCACGGCGCGCTGCACAGTCGGGTCCATGAGGTCGGGTTCTCCTCTTCAGGCGGTCCAGGGTTGTCAAAGCGGGGATTATACGAGATGCGGGTACATGGTGCGCCGGTAATCACCGCGTCCGCGTCGGCCGCACGTCGTTCTTGAGGGCCTGCTCGAAGTACGCGATGGTCTCCCGCAGGCCGTCCTCCAGCGAGACTTCCGGCTCGTAGCCGAGCAGTTTCCGGGCCCGGGTCAGGTCCGGGCGGCGGCGCGTGGGGTCGTCCTGGGGCAGCGGGCGGTGGTCGATCTTCAGCGGCTTGCCCAGCACCTTCTGGATCGTCTCGACCAGCTCCTTCATCGAGATTTCGCGATCGTTGCCCAGGTTGACCGGGTCGTTCGTGTCGGCCTCCATCAGGCGGCTGAACCCCTCGATCAGGTCGGACACGTAGCAGAAGCTGCGGGTCTGCTCGCCATCGCCGTAGACGGTCAGCGGCTCGTCGCGCAGTGCCTGGCAGACGAAATTGCTCATCACCCGCCCGTCGTCCACCGACATGTTCGGCCCGTAGGTGTTGAAGATGCGGGCGATGCGGATGTCCAGCTTGTGCTGGCGGTGATAGTCCATGGCCAGCGTCTCGGCCACGCGCTTGCCCTCGTCGTAGCAACTGCGGATGCCGATGGGATTGACATGGCCCCAGTAGGATTCGGGCTGCGGATGGACCTGTGGGTCGCCGTAGACCTCCGACGTGCTGGCCAGCAGGATGCGGGCCTTGACCCGCTTGGCCAGGCCCAACATGTGGTATGTCCCGATGACATTGGTCTTGATGGTCTTGACCGGGTTGTACTGGTAGTGGACCGGGCTCGCCGGGCAGGCCAGGTGGAAGATGCGGTCCACCTCGAGGACGATGGGGTCGATCACGTCGTGGCGGATGAACTCGAACCGGCCGCTGTGGAGAAGCTCCAGGTAGCGGGGGCCGAGGTTCTCGCGCTTACCGGTGAAATAGTTGTCCAGGCAGATGACGTGGTGCCCTTCGTCGAACAGGCGCAGGCACAGGTGAGAGCCGATGAATCCCGCGCCGCCGGTGACCAACACGACATGCTTGCCCATGAGAACCGCTTCCAGGATGGTTGTATAACCGCCCGATAAGCCGCATCCGTGCGGCCGGCGGTCAAATCGGGCTCTCAGTGCCGCGCCAGGCGCTCCCGATGGCCCTTTCGAATGGAATATAGCGGTTGAACTGGACCCCGTCGAGCGCCTACGATTGAACGGGTTCGGGTGTGGCCGTCGCCTTCGGGCTTGGTTCGGGCAGACGGCACGACGTCAGGGCACGGTCCGGGGGACGGTGCCGCCGGGGGGCTGCCGGGAAGGAAGGGACGCCATGTCGTTGCTCAAGACCGTTTTCCACGTCCACACCAACTATTCGGACGATGCCAACAGCTCGCCCGAGCGGCTGCTGGAGGACGCTCGCAGGGCCGGCGTGGGCTGCATCGCCGTGACCGATCACGACACCATCGAGGGCGCCAAGCGGGTGGCGGCCCTGGCCGGGCGGGACTTGAAGGTGGTTGTCGGCGAGGAGATATCAACTTCCGACGGGCATCTCATCGGGCTGTTCCTGCACGAGCCAATCGATCCGGGTTACACCGCCCGCCAGACGGCCAATTTGATCCATCAGCAGGGCGGCCTGGTGGTTGCGCCGCATCCGTTCAACCGGCTGTTCGGATGCAGCCTGCGCGACAACATCTATGATGTGATCGACGTGATCGACGTGGTTGAGGTGTGCAACGGGCAGAATCTCCTGCAAGGCCCCAACCATCGCGCCGATGCGTTTGCCAGGCGGCACAGCCTCCCGCGCATCGCCGGGCTGGACATGCATCATCGCGGGCATCTCGACGCGTGCTACCAGCTCATGCCCCGCTTCGACGGACCGATCGACTTCATCCCCGCACTGGAACAGGCGGAACTCCGCCGCGGCCGGCACAGCCTGTCCTACTTCGTGCGGGCCGCGCACGTGACCGCGCGGTCCAAGCTGCACCTGGCCCCGCCGCGCGGGTACGGCGTGAACTGCAAGCGGCATCGTCCGATGTTCGCACCGCGCTCGGCCGTGGCAGAGTGATCACGAAACCCCGGATGCGGGTACCCGTTCGTGGTGTGGGCGGGGTGAGTTCAGAAGGTTGATCGTGTCGACCGGAGTCTGTTGTCCGGCCCCGCAAGATCACGCCCGGCAGGACTCGAACCTGCGACCGCGGGATTAGAAATCCCGTGCTCTATCCAACTGAGCTACGGGCGCTCATGAGGGCGGCAACTTTACCATCGGCCGGTTCGATTGGCCAGAGCACCGCCCCGGTCGACAGACACTCACGACGAACGCTCACAGCGAACGCTCGGAGCAGACCATCCTGCCCGGTAAGGATCGCCACATCAATAACTGTCATGGATTACCGGGGAACGGCGACATAGTT
>CAYVVX010000255.1:0-3195 GCA_964455315.1 uncultured Planctomycetales bacterium
CGACCGGCTGGTTGCCGGTGGCGAAAGCATAAATCAAAAGGAGAAAACGACGTGTTGACCATGAACGCCAACCGGAAGGACGCAAAGGCGATCAGCCGCGCCTGCGACCGCGGCTATCTCGACGCGGACGCCGCAGGCCCCGAGGCCCTGAAGCTCTGGCTTCAGATTCACAGTGGGCCCAGGAAGATCGGCATGTACGTCCAGGGTGAACGCCTCGTTTTCGATGGCCTACGACTGGCGACGGTGGAGGCCCTGGCGGGCGCCGACTGCACAACGCAGACGCGGCCCGATGGCGCGGTGGCCATTGTGACCACCGACCACGACGAGGCGGTGAAGCTGGCCCGCGAGATTGTGGGGGACCTGCGGCGCGTGAAGCGGTGAGCAATTGACCGGCGGCACGGTGCCGACGGCGAACATGGCGCCGGCGACGACCGGCAGATTGGAGATCGAACATGGTAACGAGAGCAACAGGCTCGGCAACCGAGCGCTTCGCGAAGCTGGTTGAGGTTCGCATGGCCGAGACCGGCGAACCGCGACACATGGCCCACCAGTACGTCTGCCGCGCGTTTCCCGAGTTGCGCAAGCAGATGGTGTCGGAAGCGAACGCGGCGCGGACGCCCAGGCGGTAAACAACAGCAATGGGAGGCAATGCAATGTTTGTTGACTACATGACAACGGGCCCGATGAGTGCGGGCGCTTTGGGCGCCCTGGCTGATGGATTCCATAACCTCTACGCGGAGGCGCCCCGGATGGCTGCCGATGACGACCTGAACCCTGACAACGTTCACGGTGCGGATGACATCGTGATTGACCCCGACGACGTTGACGCGGCGGAAGCCGACGACGACGACGGCGACGCTGAGGACCGCGGCCCGGTGATGCCGATGGAAGGCAGGCGGAAGCGGTCCGGCTGCCCGGTTGTGCTTGACCGCCCGCGTTACAGCGGCGGCGCCGGCGACGGACCGGCGCGGCGTGATTTTGAAGAGCTGGTCGACAAGCGCCACGCCGAGGCCGGCGGTACGCGACAAGCGGCGTGGCGATGGTGCTGCATCAATCACGACGGCGAGCGGCTGGCGATGATCGATGAGGCAAACCGGGAACGTTTTGAGTGATGACCTGACGCGCTGCCCGCGGTTCGGCGTTTTATCGCTTACTCCTTGGCGCCGGCCGCGGGTGGCATTTTTCAGAAAGGACAACGCAATGGTGATAGCAATGGATCAGATTCGGCGACAGCTCGCCGAGGCGGAGCAGGCCGAGGTTCAGGCGGTGCGGGACGCAATCAAGCTGGTGTGGTCCGCGGTGCGCAGCGACAAGCCGTTGCCGTCCGGCGAGGTGACCAAGCTGAAAGCGGCGATGGATTGCGTCGGCATCAGTGCCGGACACCTGGCGCTGCTGGCCGAAGTCGACCGGGTGGCGCGCACAGCGCAGGCGGTGGTCGATGGTGCCGACCGCGCCGATCTGGACAACGCAGTTGGCAAAGCACGCGCCGAAGTTGAAGCGACTGAGGCACGCCACAAGGCGGAGCTGGCCGAGGTACGCGAGAAGCTGAACATCGCCAACGCGGCATCGCAGGAACACCGGCTGGGTGCCGAGCGGCTGCATCGTCTGCACGAATCGTTGCCCGCGTGGTTGTGTGATGACATCTACAGCAGGCCGCGCTATCGCCTCGGCCACGACCTGGCCACGTTGTGCAAGATGCACGGCATCACCCACCCGAACGGCACGCGGCTGCCGTTGCCGTCGCCCAGCGGCGAGGTACTGGTGGTGGTCGATGAGGCACCGGTGGTGCCGGCCAGCGACGCCGAGGTGGTGCCGGCCAGCGAGCCACCGGTGACGATGGCCACGGCCGACAACACCGACGTGGTTGAGAAGCGGAAAGTGCGGCGCAAGGCGGCGGTGGGAACCGCATAGAAGTATCGCCAATGAGCCGGGAGGCAAAAACCGCACTGGTGCTATCAAAAACGCAAGGGTGCGCCTTAATAGTTCTAAGGCACACCCTTGTTTTTCGCTCAAAAATGAGGGGTGGCCGGGTCCTTCCGGAAGCCCTGCTTTAACGGCGGTAAGTCCAGCCCTGCGCGCACGCGTTTGGAACCTGAAAATACCTTGGTCCGGTCCGGCTGAGGCAATGCGAATGCCCAGGAAACGCAAGACATCGACGCAGACACCCACCCGGCGGCTGCTGGTCAACCAGACGGAGCTGGCGGTGTTGTTCGCCACCGACCCGCGGGTGGTCCGGCGATGGACAGCCGATGGGTTGCCCTGCGTCACCTACAACCGGGAGAAACGTTACGACCTCGGCGAGGCGGTGCGGTGGTTGCGCAGCCGATGGCTGGGTGACGGCGACACCGGACCCGACGGAATCAGCAAGCGAGACGCGGAGATCAAGGTGCTGGTGGCCCGCGAGGCGGCGCTGAGGTTGAAGCTGGAGCTGGCCGCCGGCAAGTACATTGACCGCGACGCCCTGGCGGTGGCCGACGCCAAAAAGGCGGCGGCGTTCAAGTACGCGCTCGAGACGCTGACGGAGTGGGTGGCCGAGGACATCGTCGACCTCGGCCCCAACCGGACGGCCGAGCAGGTTGAGCAGGTGATTCAAAGCGACGTCCGGGAACTGTTGATGGCGTGCGCCGGCGGCGCCTGATCCCTGGCGGTGCGGGTCCTTCCCGCGGTGCCGTAGGTCCGGCGGCATCGCCGCGGCTACCGGGTGCTTTTCTTACGCGCAGCGACGAAAAACCGCGAGAATCCCCCAGGGGGTCACCTGCCCCATCGCCCAGAACGCCACAGAGCCCCATCCTGCGAATAGGGGGTATCGGAACACCTGCCCGGTGCCGATCGTGGCGTGGCGCCCCCATTCTGCAAGCCGCGCACGGCGAGGATGCCCCCGACGACCGCGTGGCGGTGATGGCCACGGCCACGTCGTCGACGTGCTGGTGGTCAGCTCGGCGGGTGGGTGCCGGGTTTTTCGGTAGTACCGTGAAACCTCGGCTGGAATCACCTCGAAACCGTCGGCCACGCGGGCGGGTAAGACGCGGGTTGACCCGTTATCTGGTAGTACCGCGAAACCCCCACGGATACCGCGATTCTACGCAATAAACGGCACATTGTGGCGATACTTGCAAGACACCCCAAAAGTGGATATCATGCCGTAAACAAAGGCCTTTGGAGGCTTTTGGCGTTGGTTCCAGAAGGAACTGTCGA